>JAEZDX010000506.1 GCA_023417975.1 Bacillota bacterium | reverse complement strand
CTTATAGATATTGTACCGCCTTTTACTATATTATCCACCCATTTAAGATAGTTCATCTGAAGCTCATTCATCCAACCGACCATCTTATCCTTCTTAAATACTGCCCCGCCCACACTTTTTATCTCTTCCCTGCTTGATATTATTTTTGGAAGTGCAAAATCAATATTTGTATGGAGTCGTTCAGATACTACTCCAAGATCAGTAATATGAGGCATTCTGGAGGTCTTGCTTGCATTTTCCGGAAGTGACCTTAAATATAAGGCAGAATAATCTTCAATTTTAGGCGTGACCTGTAAAATACTGTAGGCAGTGCCGGGGGTTACAAATACCTTCGTACGCCGTCTCATCTCGTGATCTCTTATGAGGAAATCCAGTGGAGTTGAGATTCCCTTCCTAGCAGCATCTTCACTTATTACTATAACCTTCAAGTGTTCAAAGAACGGCTGAAAGTCAAGTCTAGTGGAAAATTCTCTTTGTGCCTCAAAAAGTGAGTTTGCCAGTATTTTTAAATTCCATACTCTATCTGAGGGAGGACCGCTGCCTCCTTGAGAACCGGGCTTTTGTTTGGCGTTGGCAATAATGGGCAGTTGTATTGTAAATACATATAGAGGCTTACCCGTTTCGGGAATGATACTTTGAAGCTTAGCTTCTTCCAAATCTGCCTCTGTAGCAAGATCTATTGCAATACCGAGAACATAGCCTCTTTTGTCAATTTCAAAATAGTCCCAACAGCCAATAAATGAAAGAGAAACGAAAATAAATAAAAGAAACAATAAGAACTTTTTCATTCTATTGAGCATGGTTACTCTCACCTCTATTCTTTAGCCAAACTACAAAAAAGAATATAGGAAGATAGATTAAGTTTAAAAAAATGGCTAACATATTATTTATTTGAAGGTAATTTTGAAGTTCAACCGTATTATGAGGAAATAAGGAGACAGCTATAAAAAAAGGAAGCTGAAGTAGAATAACAGGTTTAGTTTTTTTGGTATTGAAAATTTCCTTTATGCACATAGTTGATGCGATATAATAAACTACTATTGTTGTAAGTGCATTGGGAATCCATGTAGCCATGTATAAGCTTTCGGTTCGTTCAAATACTTCTGCTTTTAACTGCACAGCTTTAGTTAATGCTACAGAAGGGTAGTTTAAGTACTGTATTTCATTAACTCCAATAACCATAATGCACATAGTTATCATTAAAAAGTAAAAGCCTATTGCTACTACTATACCTAGGAATATCCACTTTTTCGTAGCTTTAATATCTTCAAAGTAGGGCATTATATATGCTATAATAGCGCACCCTATGGCAGGATCAATCATTTGTAGAGAACCCGCTATCACAGGCTTCAGCCCATTGTGAAGAACAGGAAGCAGATTTTTTATATCAGCGTTCTTATAGGGCAGTAATAATAGGGTGATTGTCAATATTAATATTACAGGTAGAAAAATATCAAAGAAAATACTGATAGTCTTAATACCTTTTAACATGCAATATGCACAGGCACCAATAAACACCAAAACAATAACTATAGACGGAGTCTTATCTAGAAGAAAGACTTTTATACTGTTAGAAAAAAGCCTAAGAGATAAACCGTTTGTTATGAAAACATATATGCATATACATAAAGCGGTAGCTTTGCCCATAACCTTACCAAGAACCTTAATATTTATTTGGATAAAATTCAAATTAGGATATTTGGAGGCTATGTAGTAGAATATATAACCGTTCATTATTGAAAGAATTCCAAGTAATAGCACAGAAAGCCATGCATCAGTTTTAGCATATTGGACTATATCCGTTGGAAGAGTTATAAGACGAATACTTGTCATTGACAATACTACAAAGCTGAACATATTTACACCCTTTAGTTTACCATCCATCTTTCATATCATCTGCCTCACTTTTATGATGCTTTATAGCATCTTTTGTCTCCAAATTCGTAGGCCTTTTATATATATAGGTTTCCGATATTCTTATTATAGTATCCATAAAATTTGTCATATCATAAGGTGAGTAATCACTAAGATATCTGATTCCGAAATTATCTAGAGAAGCAAGATGTATAGCTATATAAATCCAGCCCATAACAACACCGTATAGCCCAAGCACTGATGCCATAAACACCATAAAAAGTCTCAACACTATACAACCTAGTGAGAAAGTATAGTTAGGTAATGCAAAAGAGGTAATTGCAGACATGGCCACAACAATTACAATGATGGGACTTACAATACCTGCCTGTACTGAGGCCTGCCCGATAATTAGTGCGCCAACTATACCAACAGTTGGGCCCATGGCCTTTGGAAGTCTTATAGCCGCTTCCTGAATTGTGTATAGCGCCAGTTCCATAAGTAATATTTCCATAATAACAGGAAAGGGTAAACCAACCCTGGAACCGGTTATAGATAACGCCAGTGGAGTCGGAAGCATTCCGGGTTGATAAGCTGTCAGTGCTACATAAAGTGAAACAAAAGATATAGATATAAAAAAACTGATGTATCTTATAAATCTTAGTAAAGTACTTATTATAGGTCTTTGATAATAGTCATCAGTTGAGTTTAGAAAAAGTTTTAAGGTTGTTGGGAAGATTAAAGCAAATGGAGAACAGTCGGAAATTATAACAGCTCTACCCTCAAGAATATTTCCTATGACTCTGTCAACTCTTTCTGTAGCAAACATTTGAGGTAATACCGTCCATTTGTTTTTTTCAATAAACTGCTCCAACTGACCTGAACCCATGACACCGTCTATATCAATGCTTTCCAGCTTTTTTTTCATTTTTTGGGGTATATCATCTCTTATAATTCCTTTAATATATACAATTTCCATAGAAGTCTTGTTCCTTCTTCCTACAGGTACAGTTTCTATGCATAGATTAGGATCCTTTATAGATTTTCTTATAAGTGCAAGATTCGTTTTATAGCTTTCTATAAAGGAGGATCTGGGGCCTCTTGTAGTTTGCTCTAATTCCGGGGGAGTTATAGCTCTTTCTTTGGCATCTTCAGAATTTATAGAAAATGCTGAGGAAAAAGTGTCAAGAAAAAGCAGTGTTTTTCCCGACAAAAGTTCTAAAATTACAGTATCAAAAGTATTATGCTCATTAATCTCTGCAACAGGTAAAATGTTACTTTTAAAATAATACATATCTGCCGAATCAGAAGATTTCGAGGAGTTGATATATGCATAAATAGGAGATAAAACAGAGTTTTCCAAAAATTCAATATTGGTCAATTCGTCCACATAGACAATTAGCATATTAATGTCTAAATTAGACGGAGTAATTTTTCTAAACATAATATCGCTGCATTTTTCAAATAGAGATTTAAGATATTTCTCATTTTCAGCAAGTGACTTGAATATATTAACTGACTTTAAATTTTCATAATCCGGGCCATTTACCGTTTCAAGCATTTCAGTCACCACCTTGATAGTATATTATTTATTAATATATAGAAATCTATACAAATTCCAGCAGTGACCCATAAATAAAGCTCTGTGAGTTTAAATTCACAGAGCTTAATCAAAATTATTTTTATGGTTTCTGCCTTGGCACAATGCCTGCACGAATTAGTACAGGAAGTATAATTTGAACTATTGTTATTAGCATTATTACTTCCAAAGGCAGCATAAGGGTGTTTTTTACAAGGCTTTTTACAAAATAATAAATATAACCTTTTCCGAACATAATACTGCTCCAAACACACCCAAGCAATACGTGTACACCGTAATTAACAGTGAACCTAGCAAGAAATAATCGAATAATTGTGGGCTTCTTTTTATATAGAAAAAAGCCGTAAATGAAGAACTCAAGCATAGCAGATAAGGTATAGCCGGGGAAAAACGTTCCCGTGGGATGAAGCATAAAACCAAGAAGGTCATAGGCTGCTCCTGCAAAAATACCTAATATTGGCCCAAATATCATTGCCCCAAGAGAAAGGGGGAGAAAAGCAAGGGAAATTCTGAGATTCTCACCAACAGGTATAAAAAATGTATTCATGACAATGCCTGCGGAAATAGTGAGAGCAGCAAAAATAAGCGATCGCAAATTTTTCACTTCAGCTGTAGCTGCAGACCAGTATGGAGTTGTAATAATAGCATTTGTACTTTTTTTAATCACAAAAAAACCTCCTTAAAACGGCATGCAAAACCGCATAAAGGAGGGAATACTCCAGTATGCAGCAGCGGGATGCGATAATTGTACGGCAACCATAACAATAGTTGTATAAAAAGGTTTCCGTCCCAAGGACAACTCCCCGTTCCTCAGGCACATAACCCACAATTATCTACTCTGCCATCTTTTATTTATGTTTAATATTCTATATTACATGTTAAAAATCCTTCTTTAAATTTTTTATATAAATATTATTGACATGTACAAGAGGATAATGTAGACTCAAAAGAGAACGGAGGTTTTCTAATGCAGTATTTAAAAGATGAGGTTCGAAATCATATAGTTGAAGAAGCATTGAAGGAGTTTACCGAGAAAGGCTATGAAGGTGCATCTATAAGAAGTATAGCCAAGAAATCAGGCACATCTGTGGGTAACTTATATAAATATTTTCAATCAAAAGAAGATTTGTTTGAAAGTCTTATTGGCTCAGTATATAACAGACTCACGGTATATATAAAGCAGTTTGATGAGGTAGAACTCAATGAAAAGGCGCTAATCATATTTTATGAATTAATGGATAAAATAATGGAGATATTTAACGAAAACAATATAGAGATTTCAATTTTACTGAATCAAAGTAAAGGCTCCAAATATGAAAATTGCAAAAGCATATTTGTTGACTTTATAACAAGAATAGTTACGGAAACTATGATATATGATCTGTCAATGAGAGGTAAAAAGCTCAAGGACAACTTTGCTATATATCTTGTTTCATACAGTATAGTTGAATCTATAGCAATCATTGTTAAGGAACTTAAGGATGGAGCACAGGTAAGAAAGCTTATTCTTAATATGGTAAATATTTTCTTTACAGATTTGGCTGCTAAGTTGGATAGTGAGGATATCTAAAAAAATGCATATGACTAAAATAAATAGGGATCTGTGAATTGGTGTATTTTTTTAATTCAAAAGAGAACGATGGTTCATAAATATTGTATATTGATAGCATAGAGAACCTTTAAACTAATGATTTTGTATTTCGTACTGCAAAAATAGGAGAGGAGTATTTTATGGATAGTTTTGTTGAAATGAGAAATGTAAAAAAGAGTTATGATATGGGTGAAGTAGTAATTAAAGCAGTTGAAGATGTATCCTTTTCTGTTGATAAGGGAGAGTTCGTAATTGTATTTGGTGCCAGCGGTGCAGGTAAATCTACAATATTAAATCTTCTCGGAGGCATGGATCATGTTACTGAGGGCAGAATATTTGTAGATGGAAGCGAAATAAGCAAATACAATAAAAAGATGCTTACTAAATATAGACGTGAAGATATAGGCTTTGTATTTCAATTTTATAACCTGGTTCAGAATTTGAATGCACTTGAGAATGTTGAACTTGCAGTAGAAATATGCAAAGACTCCTTGGATCCTATTAAGGTGCTTGAAAGCGTGGGACTTGGAGATAGGTTATACAACTTTCCTTCGCAGCTTTCAGGCGGAGAACAGCAAAGAGTGTCTATTGCTCGAGCTATAGCAAAAAATCCTAAGCTGCTGCTTTGCGATGAACCTACAGGCGCTCTGGATTATAATACAGGAAAGGCTATTCTTCAGCTTTTGTCCGATACGGCTAAAATGTATAACATGACAGTTATAGTTATCACTCATAACTCTGCTATCGCACCTATCGCTGACAGAATAATTAATGTGAAAAACGGTAAAATATCAAGCGTGAAGAAAAATGAAAATCCTGTTTCTATTGAAAGTATAGAGTGGTGATTATGAAAAAGACATTTTTTAAAAATTTATTGAGAGATATAAAGAAAAGCCTTTCGAGATTTATATCAATAGTTGTAATTATTGCAGTAGGAGTGGCCTTCTATGCAGGAGTAAGAGCAGCAAGCCCGGATATGAAGATGTCAGGTGACACTTACTTTAGTAAAAATAATTTTATGGACTATAAACTTATATCTACTCTGGGACTTACGGAGAACGACTTGACGGAGGTTCGTAGGATAAGCGGTATTACTATGGCTGAGGGAGCTTATTCAATAGATGCAGTTACAGAGATAGATAAACATCAGCTCGTACTTAACATAAATTCAATGCCGGAAGAAAATGGAATTAACAATATAAGGCTGTTGCAAGGTAAAAGACCCCAAAAAGCCGATGAAGCAGTAGTAGAAGAAAGATTTTTAGAAAAAAACAAACTTAAGCTAAATGATAAGTTAGTTCTTAAGTCTGGAAATGACAACAATTTGGAGGATGATTTAAAAAATATAGAGTTTACAATTGTAGGAACTGCACAATCTCCTTTATATGTGTCTGCACAAAGGCAGTTGAGCTCTGTAGGTAACGGATCTGTCAGCGGATTTGTGTATATACTTCCACAAGTATTCAAAAGTGAAGTATATACGGAATTATACGTAAGAACCGATAGCGCGCAATCCGAAAAAAGTCTTTTGGATTACGAAAGCTATAAAAATGCTGAAGCTCGTGTTGAAAAGGCTCTGAAAGACATAGGGATTTCAAGAAATGAAGTAAGATATACTGAAGTTATGAAAATCGCAACCGATAAGTTGGATGATGCTCAGATAAAACTGGACAGTTCACAAAAAGAGGCACAGGATAAATTTGCGCAAGGCTACAAGGAACTGGATACTGCAAAAAATAAAATTTCTGACGGATGGGATGAACTTAAAAAGAATGAAGCCCTTTTTAACAAGAAGATGTCGGAGGGACAAAAACAGCTTGATGATGGTAAGCGTCAGCTTGAAGAAGGCAAAAAGAAACTTGATGACAGTGAGAATCAATTGAATTCCGGCAAGAACCAAGCTGCAGATAATATTTCCAATGCAATGGCCCAAGAGCTTGGGCGACTTAAAGCACTGATGGAGGCTAACCCTGAAAACACAGATTATGCAAACCAGTATTTTTTCTTAAACCAAGTTTATGAAAAAGACATAAAGGGAAAAGATTTTGACAATATATATAATGCTTTAAAGAGCGATAATATGTTGGAAAACATGAAAGCATACTTTGATATGCAAGCCTTAAAAAATACCTTTGATAAATCGGCAGCAGACATCAATAGCGGCAGACAGCAGCTCACCGATAAGGAGAAAGACCTTAATGCCGGTGTGGCTCAATTGGAAAAGAGCAGACAGGAAGGACTGACAAAGCTAAGCAGTGCGAGAAAAGAACTGCAAGACGGAGAAAAAGAAGTCAATGACAATACTGAAAAGTTAAAATCTGAAGAAGAAAAGGCAAATGCAAAGATCAAAGATGGAGAAGCAGAAATTCAAAAAAACAGAGAAAAACTCAAGGATATAAAAAAGCCTGATTGGTATGTTCTCGGAAGATCGGCAAATATGGGGTTTGAAACTTATAGGCAAGACGGCGACAGAATAGATAGTATAGGAAAGGCTTTTCCATTTATATTTTTCCTTGTGGCAGCTCTTGTAAGTCTTACAACCATGACAAGAATGGTACAGGAAAAGAGGATGGAAATAGGAACCTTTGCAGCCTTAGGATATTCCAGGGCGGCTATTGTGGCACACTATTTAATTTATGCACTTTCTGCCAGCATTATTGGAAGTCTCATTGGTATTTCAATCGGATTTAGAGTGTTTCCGCCAATTATAATGAATGCATATGGCACTCTTTATGCTATACCGGATACAGTTGCTCCATTTAATTCCATACTTGCTTTGCAAGCTTCCTTACTGGCTGTATTATTTACATCCGTTGCGGCCATAGCTTCTACCATGGATGGCTTGAGAGAGGTTCCGGCATCGTTAATGAGACCAAAGCCGCCGAAATCAGGAAAAAGAATACTGCTTGAAAGAGCGAACTTTATATGGAAAAGACTCAGTTTTACAGAGAAAGTTACCGCAAGAAATATTTTCAGATATAAACAGAGGCTGTTTATGACGGTTATAGGCATAGCAGCATGCACAGGCTTAATGATTACCGGCTTTGGAATTAAAGAAGGTATAACGGGTGCAACTGAAAAACAATTTAATAAGCTTTATAGGTATGATATGCAGGGCACATTAACAAAGAATGCCAGCGAAGCAGACATGAAGGATATTAAAGAAAAAACTAAAGGAATTTCAAATATTAAAGACATTTTGTTTACCTATACCAAAAACGGAACAGTAAAAATGAACAACGCATCCAATCACGATGCATATATAATCGTTCCTGAAGATAATGCGGTATTCACTGAATATATAAACTTAACCTTAAAGAATAAAGAGTTTAAGCTAAATGACGACGGTGTTGTTTTGACAGAAAAACTATCAAAACTTATTAACAAAAAGCCGGGAGACACTATTGAAATAACTTTGGATGATCAAGTAGTAAAAGCAAAGGTAGCTGCTATAACGGAACATTATGTTCAGCATTATGTCTATATGAGTGCTGCTTATTATGAAAAGCTGACAGGGAAAGCTATAAACTTTAACAGTTTTTATGCCTTATTAAAGGATTTATCGGAGGAAGCTCAAAACAGTACGTCCGGCAGCTTGAAAAATATAGACGGTATAAACTCAATAGGGTATAAAAATAATGTTCAGCTGGATTTCAGTAAGACTATAAACAGCATCAGTTCTGTAGTATTAGTGCTAATAGTATCTGCAGGAGTTCTGGCCTTTGTTGTAATATATAATCTTACAAATATAAATATTAGTGAGAGAATGAGAGAACTTGCGACAATAAAACTTTTAGGATTTTATGATCATGAGTTGGCTGCCTACATTTACAGAGAGAATATGCTGTTAACCGTCCTAGGCAGTTTATTTGGAATATTGACGGGAATACTGATGAATAAATTTGTATTGACTGCAGCTGAGATAGATACGTTAAAATTCTTGGAGAGAATAAGCCCATCAAGCTTTATAATTTCCGTGGTGCTTACCATAGTATTTTCTATAGTAGTGAATCTGGCTATGTACAAGAGATTTGACAAGATTGATATGATAGAATCACTTAAGAGCGCTGAGTAAATTATTAAAGGTAAAAGCAAAGAAAGTAAAACAAATAAGCCGTGTATATGATGAGAACCCATTCTCAAAATATACATGGCTTTTACTTTATTATACATTTTGTTGTATAATATTAAAAACAATTATTAAATATAGAGTTCTGACTAATCTATTTCATAGCAATTTATTTAAAAGATGAGGAGGGGATTAAAGTGAGAATGCTGGTCATTGGACATAGAGATGAAGAAACATGGCTATTTGATAATTTTAATAAAATATACAAATATGATATTTCTTATGTTTATGAAACACTAAATTTATCAAATATTAAAATGACAAAGGGCTACGATGCTATATGCATTACTGTTAACAGTGTGATTACGGAGGAAATAGCTAAAGGTTTATCAGAGCTTGGAGTTAAATATATTCTTAATAAATTGGCAGGGAAAGACAATTTAAACCTACAGGCCATAAAAAAATATGATCTTAAAGCTGCTTATGTACCATATTATTCCCCAAACGCCGTTTCCGAGCATACTGTAATGCTTATATTAGCGGCGTTGAGAAAGCTCAAGCTGCAGCTGAGTAGGGTTCATAGGCATGATTTTAGGATAAAGGGATTGCTGGGACGTGAGCTAAGGAATATGACAGTAGGAGTAATTGGTACGGGGAGAATCGGCTGTGCAACAGTAAAGAACTTAACCGGCTTTGGATGTCGAATTCTTGTAAACGGCCGCACTGAAAGAGAAGAAATTAGAGCAGTTGCTAACTATGTAAAATTGAACGAAATTTTTACTCATAGTGATATACTTGTTTTCCACTGTCCGCTAACTGAAGAAACACATCATCTTATTAATGAGTACACAATATCAAGGTTAAAGGAAGGTGTATGCCTTATTAATACCTCACGAGGAGCAGTGTTTGACACAAAAGCAGTGCTAAATGCTTTGAAGAATGGGAGAATAAGTGCTGTAGCTATGGATGTGTATGAAGAAGAAAATGAAATCTTGAGGAAGGATATGTGTTCAAAGAAATTAAATAATGAGGAATTTGAAGAATTACTCCACATGGACAATGTAATTTATACGACTCATACGGCGTTTTACACTGATGAAGCAATATCAAATATGATAGAGACAACCTTTATAAATCTGCATGAATTAGAAACAATGGGATACTGCGAAAATGAAGCTATACAGTAATATAAGGAGTGTTAAAGAAATGACGCATATAAATATTAATCCTACTATTTATACAACGAAA
Organism: Bacillota bacterium; assembly: GCA_023417975.1. Classification (GTDB taxonomy): domain Bacteria; phylum Bacillota; class Clostridia; order Clostridiales; family Clostridiaceae; genus JAEZDX01. Next base: position 3,777 of record JAEZDX010000506.1, on the reverse strand, counting down.
CCTAAAGATTCTCGACTTCCTAAAGAGATGGCAGTGTATGATTTGCTGGAGGAGCTTCAAATACCATATATACGTATTGACCATGATGTAACAGCCAGCATAGAGGATTGCCATACGGTTGAAACACTTCTTGGAATAGCCATTTGTAAAAACTTGTTTTTGTGTAACAGTCAGAAAACCGACTTTTATTTGCTTATGATGCCTGGAGATAAAAAGTTTAAGACTAAGGAGTTATCCGCTCAGATTCAGTCTTCCAGATTGTCCTTTGCCTCGGAAGAATATATGGAAGAGTTTCTCAATATAACTCCTGGTTCTGTAAGCATTATGGGACTTATGAACGATACGGAGCATAGAGTAAAACTTTTAATTGATGAAGATGTAATAAAGGAAGAATATATTGGATGTCACCCCTGCATTAACACTTCAAGTCTTAAGATTAAAACAAAAGATATTTTTGAAAAGTTTATTACATACACAGGGCATATACCACAGTATGTGAACCTTAAGGGAGAATAAATATGTAAAATAATACAATTAATAAAAAATAAAATTGACAGTGAACTTTGGTAATTTGACAACGGTCCACTGTCAATTAAACTATACTTTATAATATTAAGTTACACTTTTATGTACTGCCCTGCCTGTACATTCCACATCTCGGCATATTTACCGTCTAGCTTTAGAAGTTCCTCATGACTTCCTGCTTCAATTATTTTTCCATTTTCCAGCATGAATATTTTATCAGCTAGTCTTGTGGTAGAAAGTCTATGAGAAATGAAAACTACAGTTTTATTTGCTGCGGCTTCCAGCATAGACTGATTTAACTGATATTCTGCAATAGGATCAAGAGCAGAAGAAGGTTCATCTAAGATGATAAGACTGCAATTTTTATAAAAAGCTCTTGAAATTGCTAGCTTTTGAGCTTCTCCGCCGGACAAATTCACTCCATTTTCCTCAAACTCTGCCGTCAATGGAGTAGAAAGACCAAATTCCAAATTTTGAAGTTTTTCTTTAAAGCCGCTCTGCTCAAGAGCCGTGGATACATTGTCATCGTATGCATTTTCTCCAATATCCAATAGTACATTTTCCTTTACTGTAGCTGCATAGATCATGTAGTCCTGAAAAACTGTACCTACATAATTTCTGTATTGATTTACATCATAATCCTTTATGTTTATGCCATCAAGAGAAATTGTTCCTTCCTTAACATCATACAAACGCATAAGAAGCTTAATTAAAGTAGTTTTTCCCGCTCCGTTATAGCCTACTAGTGCAATCTTTTCATAAGGTTTGATTGACATGCATATATTGTCAATTACATTTTTCTCATGCATATTATATGCAAATGAAATGTTGTCAAGTTCAATATTTTTGGGTGCAGCTGGAGCAGCAAGGTTCTTTTTGCTAGTTATTTTCGGTTCATAATTTAAGAAAGCTCGAATTTTATCAACATATAAGCTGGTTTCGCTGGCATAGGGATATATTTCAGTAATGGTTCTAAGACTTCTCTTTAATCTTCCGAAGGAATTAAATAAAATTACTACATTACTGTAGGAAATAAGTCTTAATACTACCGCTTTATATACCAAATATGTAATATAGAGCACATCGCTTATAAAGTCATTACATACATAATCCCTAAAGAAGCATAGGATAAATTTTCTTTTTCCATTACCTTTATCAATAGAATATATTGCTTCATTAGCTTCATCAAACTGCTTTAAGATTTTTTTGGAAACGTCAGGATTTAAGCGCAATTCTTTGGCATAATCATTAAGGTAGAAAACTCTGTTAACATAAGCTCTTTTTCTTTCATGAGTGTTCTTATCCAGACGCATCGTATAGTTTAGCTTGTTATATGCTTGCATAATCATGAAGGAGAATATAAAAGAAGCTAGTACGAAAAATACAGAAAGCCAATCCTTTACTAAAAAATACGCGCCAGTAGTAATAAAGATTGTAACGCCTGTGAAAATCTTGTTTAGTAATTCAAATAGCCTGTCTACCTGTTTATCCGCCTCAGATACAGCTAGGACAAAGTCATTATAGTACTCAGGGTTATCATAGCATTCCAAATCAAGCTTCATAGCCTTTTCATAAAGCAAGAATTTGATTTTTTGCTTTATTTTCGGCAAACCCTTTAGAGAAATACGTTGGTTCACAAATGCACCAAAAATCATTCCGGCTGCAATTAAAAGAAAAAGAACAATTACAAATACAGCTACATCCCGGAAGGGTCTCCCATATTCGGCGGCTTCCAATATATACCCAATACCATATGTGTGCTCAAGAAAAATAAGAGTTTGATTTCTTACTACATCAAGAATAAATGTGATAACATATAACGGAGCTGCTGAGAAGCAAAGTTTAAGAATAAATAAATTGTTATCTAGTACCTGTTTAATAGTCTGTTTTTGCTTCATAGCGCTACCTCCCCTGGCATGGAGTTTAGTGCCAAGTAATTCATAGCTTGTTTCGTATACATATCTGCATAAGATCCTTTCATCAGCATTAGTTCTTCATGAGTTCCTTGTTCTATAAGTTCACCTTGCTCAAACATAACTACTTTGTCTGCATTTCTTACGGAAGAAAGACGGTGAGAAATAAAAATCATAGTTTTATCTTTACTTTCTCTCATAATGCTCTTATACAGATCATATTCCGCAATTGGGTCCAAAGCTGAAGAAGGCTCATCAAAAACTTTTATGGGAGTAGCTTGAGCAAATGCCCTTGCAACTACTATTTTCTGATACTGCCCACCAGATAGTATGGCCCCCTTCTCATCGAATTCTTTAGTTAATATTGTATTAATTCCATTTGAAAGAGAGGATACCTTATCATATACACCAGCTTTTATTAAAGCTTCAGTTACGACATCATCGCCATTTTCAATTGAATGACCCATTAAAACATTATCCCTTATGGAAAGCGCAAGCACTTTATAATCTTGAAATGCGGCGGCAAAAAGCTGGCGGTAAGCTCGTAAATTATAAGCTTTAATATTTATACCATTTAAGAGAATTTCTCCTTCAGTAGGGTCATATAAACGGAATAATAGCTTTATTATGGTAGATTTTCCTGCTCCATTATGACCTACTAATGCCACTACACTATTTCCGTCTATAGAAAAATTTAAATTCTTTAAGGCATAGTTCCCGCTCTTATAGGAGAAGCTGACATTTTTGAATTCAATGGATTTAATAATAATATCAGGGACAATTCCGTCCGAATCCTCCGGGATTGTTTCTTTGTATTCCATAAAGGTTCGGAGATTATTAACAAACAGGCCATTTTTCATTGTCTCAACGATGTTATCGAAAAGACCAATCAGAATCCATGTGGCAGATACCATTATGCTCGAAAGAACTGCCAGTTCAGATAGAGAAATGCTTTTAACAACCATAGTTTTATAGGCACCATATAATAATACACCTTCAAAGATTATAGAAAAAGTAAAGACAACTTTTAGGAATTCTATAGGGATTATCTTCGGAGCATATTTATGAGCTATGCTTATGGTGCTTTTAACAGCATTATTATATTTATCCTTTATTAGTCTGTATACATTTGATAATCTCATTTCCTTTGCATATTCAGTGAGGTACATAACACGATTTACATATTGAAAAATTCGTTCATTACGAACTCCTTCCTTATACCTTTTTAACACAAGCATATTCATAATCCCACCAAAAACAAAGTTTCCTATTATAGGGAAAACAACAAATAGTACAGCTATCTTATCTATATCATACATTGAATAAAACACTATAATAG
>JAEZDX010000498.1 GCA_023417975.1 Bacillota bacterium | reverse complement strand
CTTTGTACAATTTAACCAAAGCAAGCTCTACTTCTTGATGTCCGCAGTATCCCTTAATTTTTCCAGGTTCAACACCGAAGACAGTATCAATATAATCTGCAAAGCGACACATCACATCTAAAAGCTTTCTCTTCCCGGTACCGTTATAATAAGCAACGGCAGCCTCCATCATATGTCCTGCGCAGTATAACTCGTGACAGTCCTTCAAATTAGTCCATCTCTTATCAGGTGCTTTTATAGTAAAGTGTGTATTAAGATAACCGTCAGGCTGCTGAGCTTTTTCTATCAAAGCTATTGTTTTGTCAGCAAGAGCCTCAAGCTCTGAATCGGGATTTATTGCCAGACTGTAACCTACAGCTTCAAGCCATTTGGCTACGTCACTATCCTGAAATACCATCCCACCGAAATCTCCCTTTTCTTCCCCTGCAGCAATTCGAAAATTTCTTATTGCATAGCTCGGGTCAGCATCTGGTATGTTATCATTCAGTGCTTCCCATTGATATGGTATTACTACATCTTTCACAAGCTTCTGATATTCCGTCCAAAAATCATCAATGATCTTAACATTTTTCAAGGAAACCGGTTCCGAATTTTTAAGTTTTTCCATTACAACGCCTCCTAAATATATAGATGTGTGCGTTTACATTTTAATTCATCACTTGAAAAATCCATAGAAGCTTCGGTATTTTCCAAAGTGAATTCATTAGTGTTTAACTCACACATCCTTAACTATATACTTATGTTATAATGTTTTTATATTTACAACAACTGATTAAAAAGTATATTAGGTGGTGAAATCCGACATGAATTATTTAAAAGCCAAAATCTGTGAACCTCTCAATTTTATTGTCTGTGGACAATTTATTTCTGAAGCAAATTGGACTCATATTAAAAGAAGCATAGATAACTTTGAAATTATCTTAGGTATAAACGGTACGGCCTACATTCAGCAGGGAAAGGAAAAATATGAAGTCACTCCAGGTAAAATACTGCTTTTATCACCGGGTCACATTCATCAAGGCTATGCACCCTCTGAGGCTGGAACCTCTTTTTATTGGATGCATTTTGTGTGTAAAGGTGAATACAGCATAGTTCAGGAAAGGGATGCACTTATAGAACTGTCCCCTCTTCTTACAAAGCCTTATTTCAGCAAATTAGCTGAGAGCATGGTAATTCCGACTTTTTTCTCTGCAGTGAACTTTGAAAAGCTGGTCATACAATTCAGGCAGCTTCTGCATATAACACATTCCGGTTATTACACTAAATTTGCTGTCGACTATTTAACTACTCTTATTATGATAGAGCTTACTCAACAGGTTATTGACAATACTTTTAGTGTTATAGACGGAAAAGGTATTAATAACAAAAAGTTCATACATATTCTTGAATGGATACGAATTAATTTGCAAAAGGATTTAACCGTAAAAGAAATTGCTGAGAAATTTAATTTTAACGAAGATTACCTTACCCGGTTGTTTAAAAAACATCTTGGAGTGAGTACATTAAAATATATCAACGGTATGAGAGTTGCTAAAGCTAAAGAACTACTTACTCAAACCGAAGAAAGTATAAAAGAAATAGCTTACCGCTGCGGCTTCAGTGACGAAAAATATTTTATGAAGCTATTTAAGGAATATGAAGGTCTAACTCCCTCAGAATTCAGAAACGCATATTTCAGAACATATATAAATAATTTGTAAGCTTGTTATTACTCCACTACAGCTGAATTACCGGGAATTTCATCACAATAATTCAGTAAAAGTAAATAACTTTCAATGAAAAAAACATAAACTGAATATTACATTGATGATTTTTGTAGATGTAATATTAAATTTCATCCGCCTTATCAGATAATAACACTGACATTTGCAACACTCTTAACATATTATAATGTTAAGTTATTAAACTTAATTTTATTAATAGAGGAGAAAAGGATATGATAGCAAACTCACTTGACCCTAAAATCATTCCTAAATATACTCAAGAATTAGTTATACCGCCGGCATTTGTGCCTGCAGTAACTGTAGACTCTGCAACTGGCAGTATAAGCTATAATTATGTTGTAAGTATGGCTCAATTTGAACAGCAAATTTTACCTCCTGAATTTAAGCCAACCACTGTTTGGGGTTACAGAGGTACAATCAGAGATGCTGCCACAGGAAGACAAGTTCAGTTTCAAAGTTCACCCGGCCCAACCTTTGAGGCAGTAAGATGGATTCCCACTAATGTAAAATGGATAAACAAAATTACTGCACCTTACTCCTTAGCCGTTGATCCAAGCATTCATTGGGCAAATCCTAACGATGTTTCCATGATGCCACCCTCCGGAGGATGGCCGCCATTCCCGCCGGGAATACGTGAAGCCCAAAGAACTGTGCCGCTTGTCCCCCATCTACATGGAGGAGAACAGCAGTCAACATTTGACGGGCATCCTGAAGCATGGTGGACGGCTGATGGTTTAACCGGGTCAAAATATATTACAGACACCTTTCATTATCCAAATATCCAGGAGTCTGCCACCCTGTGGTATCATGATCATGCATTAGGTG
>JAEZDX010000493.1 GCA_023417975.1 Bacillota bacterium | reverse complement strand
TCTCACAGTTTACAAGCCTGTTCACATTATTTCTCATTTCCTTCATTATTCTGATATTCTCAAGTTCCAGAAGAGAGGTATGCGCACCAATTATATTAAGAAGATCCACAATTTGCTCTCCTTCTTTTAGATACACAACAAAGCTGCTCTTTCGCTGTATCACTTTTGAAGTCAATCCATAGGTATTAATAAGCTTACTAAGTGCTTCGGCATATTCCAAATCATGAGTTACAAATTCCAAGTGATAAGTCTTTTCCGGATTGCTTATGCTTCCGCCTCCTAAGAAAGATCCTCTAATAAATGCTCGCTTTGCTTCCTCAGATTCTACAAGACTTTCTTTTATACCGTAATCAAAAGCAATCATACCGTCATCTTCGGTTAATATTCCTACCTGGCCCAGAAGTTCTCTTACTCCCATATCTTCCCCGATAACTACCATATAAATGTTATTCTTTTTTAAAGAATTGCTCTTTTTAACCATAAGTCTAGTGTGAATATTAAAATATTTTTTTAGTATTTTGAAAACCAATCGGGCAATGCCGGCATTTTCAGTAGTAACTCTAAAGTTTATCTGTCTGTTTGAAGTAAAAGTTAAGGTGCCGCTGACCTTCATAATACCTGAAAGTACAGCAGCAGCCTCTTCCTTCTTTAAATTTGTATGTCTGCTTACTTCTTCTTTAACCTTTGATGAAAATGACATATTAATTCTCCCTGACTTTCTTATTCTGTTTTAATCTTTCCGATAGATAGAAATATTCAATTATTTTCTTTCTATCCAAGAAAAGCTTCTTTTCCATTATAGTTTCAACAAGTATTGATGCCAGTTTATCTGCATCATGACGAATATAACCATTGTGAATTTTAATAAAATCTCCTTCAATAATACTTATATCCATCTTTTTAAGCATATTTTCGTCAACCTTTACAAGCTCAGAGCCTTCAGCCTTGTAGCGTTCCTCTAAATCGGCATCTATCCTTCCGGAATTAACTATTACATAGTCAAGCACTTCTCCGTGTATATGATTATATATGGACTTTACATGGTCAGCTACACTGAAGCCGTCAGTTTCGCCGGGCTGAGTCATAATATTGGATATATAAATCTTTAGTGCTCCTGATTCCTTTACTTCATTTGCAATATCCTTAACAAGTAGATTAGGTATCACACTTGTATATAAGCTTCCCGGCCCAAAAATAATGGCTTCTGCTTCTTCTATTGCCTTTATTGCCTCCTCCAAAGGTTTTGCATTTTCCGGCTCTATATAGATATAATCTATTGGTGATGCCTCTTTTAATGCTTCCTTCGGTATAGCTGACTCGCCCTGAACAACATTTCCATTCTTAAGCTTAGCCTTTAAAACCATATTTTCCAAGGTCACAGGTAGTACCTTTCCTGTAACGGCCAAAACAGAACTCATCTTTTGAACAGCTTCTTCAAAATTTCCTGAAATTCCGTCCATGGCAGCCAGAAAAAGATTTCCGAAGCTTTGATTTTTCAATCTTCCATCTGTAAATCTATACTGGAGAAGCTCCTCCATAAGAGGCTCGGTATCTGCCAAAGCCAAAATACAGTTTCTTATATCTCCCGGAGGCAATATACCTAAATCCTCTCTAAGGTCTCCCGAACCGCCTCCGTCATCAGCAACAGTAACTATGGCGGTTATATTGGAAGTATAATACTTTAAACCTCTGAGCATGGTGGAAAGGCCTGTGCCCCCTCCTATAACAACAATCTTAGGTCCCTTTACTAACAGTCTTTTTTCATAAATCAAGCTCTCAAGTTTTCTTGAATCCAATCGCACATTTAAATATCCTTTATTTATAAGTGCAATAATGGACTTCATTCCTTGGGTAATCGATATATAAATGGCGAATAAGCCCAGGAGGTTCAGCATAATCCAAAAGCCTTTATAATAAGCCGTATAAAACCTGTTATATGCTGCTTCCAGAAAACCAAATGCAATGAAGAGTACCCCCATTAAGCCGAAAAGTATCCATCTTTTAACCCGGATACCCGGCCTCAGCCAATCTGTTAACTTCATAGCTTCATACCACCTCTATTAATATCCTCATTAATATCTCTATGCTCTATAGTAACCTTTTGACCGTCTTTTTTCAGTATCTCATAAATTTCATTGGCTATGGCTACCGATCTATGCCTTCCTCCGGTACATCCAATGGATATTATGAGCTGTCTCTTCCCCTCTTTTACATAATTGGGTATAAGGAACTTAAGCATTTCCTCCAATTTAGTTACAAAGTTTTTTGTTACATCATGCTTCATAACATATTGTCTCACAGGTTCTTCATTCCCTGAAAATTGCTTTAACTCAGGAATATAAAATGGATTTGGAATAAATCTAACATCAAAAACCAAATCCGAGTCTACAGGTATTCCATATTTAAAGCCGAAGGATAACACCGTAATCATAAGTTCAACTTCTATCTGACCGGCCTCACCGTATATTTCGGTAATCTTTTGCCTTAAATCCCAAATTGACAGCTTTGTAGTATCTATAATATTGTTAGCTCTGTTTCTAAGCTCACTCAATTTATTTCTTTCCAAAGTTATACCTTGAATTACTCTTCCCTCCGGTGCAAGAGGATGCTTTCTTCTCGATTCCTTATATCTTTTTATCAACACCTCATCGGATGAATCCAAATATAATATTTCATATTGGTATTCCTGCTCCTCCAGGCTCTTTAGGCTTTCAAAAAGAGCGTCAAAAAATGCGCCACCTCTTATATCCATTACAAGTGCGATTTTATCAATCTTTCCATCAGTTTGAAAGCATGCTTCGGCAAACTTTGGAATCAATGTGGGCGGTAGGTTATCAACACAAAAGTATCCTAAATCCTCCAGGCTCCTCATAGCCTGCGTCTTTCCTGCTCCTGACAATCCTGTTACTATTACGAATCTCATATACTTCCTCCTTTACTGCAGCTAAGTATTGCATAAAAGTCCACTATTCAGGTTTTATCACAATATAGATAGTAAATATCCATATATATAAGTAGATATCCAATCATCTTGGACAATCCAATATAATTAAAAATTGAATACTTCCTAGATTAAGTATTTATTTCTATACAGATATATATTACAGCTTTGATACAGTTTTCTTTTTTTATTATAACACAATGATTACAGAAAGGAATAGCAATACAGTCATAAAACATAGGAAACCTTTAGTGCCTGCCTTTTGCTATTTTGCTTTCTTCCGTAGATCCGTAACATTTTTAAAATATACCTGCTACAGCATGTCTTTTAATAACCAACTAAGTACAAAATTATGTAAATCATTAAAGATAATACATTTACTTAACACTTCATTAAAAAGATAATTATTTAGTAGCTAACTTTGACAAAATTTTTCATTAAAAGGAGGACTTCTGCAATGAATAATTTATCGTGGAAGTATATCAAACCTTACAAATTCGTCTTCATCGGAGCATTATTACTTGTTACTGTTTGTTCCGCCATGAATATGGTCATGCCTTCGCTATCTGGTGTTATTGTGGACAAGGTGTTCATGAAGGGGCAAAGAAATATGCTTATTCCATACATCTTAATAATTGCTTCCGTAACCCTTACCCGCTCCTTATTGAGATATTTATATATACTAATGTTTGAAAGTATATCTCAAAGGGCATTATACAATATCAGAACAGACATGTATTCAAACCTTCAAAAATTGGATTGCGATTATTATGATAAAAATAGAACTGGAGATATTATGGCAAGAATGACCGGAGATGTGGATGCCATAAGACATTTCTTAGCTTGGGTAATTTATCAAATGTATGATAATTCCCTTACCTTTATATTCGGTCTGTGTATTATGTTTTATATCAATTTCCGCTTCGCACTTGTAATTTTATTATTTACACTACCTACAGCATATTTTGCTAGGAAGCTTTCTAAAGAAGTTAAACCTACCTTTAAAAGGATAAGAGCACAGTTTTCCAAGCTAAACACTGTTGCTCAGGAGAATATAAGCGGAAACAGAGTAGTAAAGGCCTTTGCTAAAGAAGATTATGAAATAGAAAAGCTTCAAAAAGAAAATGAAAAATTCAAAGCAAAAAATCTTGAATCTTCTAGAGTATGGTCAAAGTATCTGCCACTTATAGAATTTTTCTCAGGTTCTCTAAGCATAGTTACGCTAGCTTTAGGCGGCTTCTTTGCTATAAAAGGTATTATCACTATCGGTGATTTGGTTACCTTTAACTCACTCATCTTCACTATTAATAACCCCTTAAGAATTGCCGGCTGGTTAATAAATGACTGCCAAAGATATTCCGCATCTGCAGAAAAGGTTAAGGAAATACTTGATGCAAAGCCGGGTATTAAAGATAAAATCAACGCAGTTTCTCCGGAAAGTATAAAAGGTGAAATAGAGTTTAATAACGTATCCTTCCGCTTTGGAGATGAAATTGTGCTTAAAAACATAAATTTTGTTGTTAGGCCCGGTGAAACTATCGGTATAGTAGGGCCTACAGGTTCCGGAAAATCAACTATCATCAACCTTTTATACAGATTTTATGATTGCACTGAAGGAGAAATACGCGTTGACGGTATAAACATCAAGGATCTGAAGCTTAGCAAGCTCCGGGCCAGCATAGGCTCAGCCATGCAGGATATATTCCTGTTTTCAGATACAATAGAAGGCAACATAGCCTATGGGGTTCCTAAAGCTTCCCTGGAAGATGTTGAACTTGCTTCCAAGCTATCTGAAGCGGAAGAATTCATTAATACTTTCCCCGAGGGCTATAACACTATTGTTGGAGAAAGAGGTGTTGGTCTATCTGGTGGGCAGAAGCAGAGAATCGCACTATCCAGAGCCTTGATTATGAATCCCTCAATACTTATACTGGATGACACCACTTCAGCTGTAGACATGGAAACCGAACATAAAATTCAACAAACATTAAGTAAGTACAGCAGTGACAGAACTACCTTCATCATCGCTCATAGAATTTCTTCCGTAAAAAATGCAGATAAAATACTAGTACTGGATAACGGAGAAATAACCGAGAGAGGAAAGCATGCAGAGCTTATCAACAAAAAAGGTTATTATTATGATGTGTATATGAATCAATTCGGAAACTTTGATCCTGAAAACAGTGAGGTGATATTAAATGTCTAGAAACAAGTTTGATGTAGATGAAGAATTAGACTCGTCCTTTAATCTAAGCTATGTGAAAAGAATACTAAAGTACTTAAAACCATATAAAAAAGAACTCTTTAGGACTGTATTAATTATGCTCCTTGCCTCTGCAGCATCGCTTACTGGCCCTTATCTTATAAAGGACGCTCTTGATAATAAGATTCCATCCAAAAACATGTTTGGACTTGTACTTATTACAGCATTGTTCTTAGTCACCCAATTTGTAAACTGCATCTGTATCCGGTATAAAATTAAGAGTATGTCTGAGGTTGGACAAAATGTAATACTTAATATAAGAAAGGATCTTTTTGAACACCTTCAAAAGCTTCCGTTCAGCTATTACGATAGCAGACCTCACGGAAAGATTCTTGTTAGAGTAGTTAACTACGTTAACGGACTAAGTGATCTTTTATCGAATGGTATAATTAACGCTATCACGGATTTGTTCACACTATTTGTAATAATCGGTTTTATGTTTGCCATCGATGTGAGACTTACACTTATTAGCCTACTAGGCCTTCCTATACTGCTTCTCGCAATCTTCTCTATAAAGGCTGCACAACGAAGGGCTTGGAGGACAGTAAACAATAAGCTGTCAAATCTAAACGCCTATGTACATGAAAGTATTACAGGGATGAAGGTAACTCAGTCCTTTGCCAGAGAAGAAGTCAACTTGGATATTTTTAAAACTCTTAATTCCAATTACAAACGAGTGTGGATGAAATGCATGAGAGTTCAATTTTTAATGCCTCCTTTTGTAGATAATATATCGGTACTTATGATATCCATAGTTTACATACTAGGTATGACCTGGATGGATTCCGGTATTACTGTAGGAGTACTTGTAGCCTTTGTAGGATATGTAGGCAGGTTTTGGACACCAATAGCTAACCTTGCAAACACTTATAATTCTGTAATTAACGGAATGTCTTACTTGGAAAGAATATTTGAAACCATGGATGTAGAACCAAACGTAAAGGACTGTGAAAACGC
>JAEZDX010000491.1 GCA_023417975.1 Bacillota bacterium | reverse complement strand
ATCAATAGTAAGTCGGCTCTATTTAGTCCAAGTCCCGTAAAAATTATATTTCCAACCCCGCCACCGCCTATATAAGCAGCTAAGGTGGCACTGGCAATTATCTCTACTACAGCTGTCTTAATACCGGTTAACATTAGCGGCAGTGCCAATGGTACCTTTACTTTCCAAAAGCTTTGGCTTTTAGACATTCCCATTGCCATTGAAGTCTCTATCATAAATTCAGGGATTGAGTTAAAGGCAAGGGCGGTATTCAGAAGTATTGGTGGTATTCCTAGGAATACTAATGCAATCAATGCCGGTTTTACGCCTGTTCCTACAAGGGGAATCAACACGATTAGTACAGCTAAGCTTGGAACAATTCTTAAGGTATTAAAGGTTGTAGTAATCCATCTATACCAAGCTCTATTTTTGGCTGATAATATTCCAAAAGGTATTCCAATAATAATTGCTGTCAGCAAAGCTAGAAGACTAATTGTCAAATGCTGTCCTATAGCCTGAACATAAGTATTCATATCCCTTTGAAAATATTCTAAAATGTCTTGCCACATATTTTCACTTCCCTTTTTAAAGTGCAACTTGGAAAATATCAATCTTTTTATTAAGTATATATGCCAATCCCCACATTATTATCGTGATTACTGAATAAATTTTATACTTTTTCATCCAAAGCTTTTATCGAATCAAGAGCATACTTAAGGTCTGCTATTAGATCCTCAGCCTCCTCAATTCCTATGGATAATCTAAGTGTGTCATCAAACACTCCTGCTTTTTCTTTTTGCTCTTTGGGTTGGCCGAAGTGAGTAGACGTGGAAGGATGTACTATAAGCGACTTAGCATCCCCTACATTTACCAAAAAATCAAACAGCTTAACTTCTTCCAGTACTTTTTTTGCCGCACTAAGCCCACCTTTTAATCGTATTGACATTATTGCCCCAGGACCTTTAGGAAAATATTTTTTACCAAGCTCGTATTACTTACTGCTCTTAAGTCCCGGATAAGCTACTGAAAGCACTTGTGGATGGCTTTCCAGGAATTCTGCCACTTTTTGTGCATTTGCAGTGTGCTCTCTCATTCTTAAGGATAGTGTCTCTATTCCCTGTATTATATTAAAGGCACTATTGGGGCTCAAGTGTGCCCCTAAGTCTGTTAAATATCTGATTCTGAGGCGCTTTGTAAACATAGCCTCCTCCAAAGCTTCTTTCCCTATAGAATCCTTATATATGTCATAAAATTTCTCAAATTGAGGAAACTTGCCATTCAACCAATTGAAGCCTCCCTTTTCGACTACAGCTCCTGCAATGGTAGTTCCATGGCCTGCAAGATACTTGGTAGCCGAATAGCATACAATATCTGCTCCAAATTCAAAGGGTCTTAATAAGTATGGTGTAGCAAAGGTATTATCTACAATGAGAGGTATTCCATTTTTATGAGCCAGGTCAGCTATTGCTTCAATATCGATTATATTCATTCCCGGATTTCCAAGACTTTCAATAAAGATCGCCTTTGTTTTATCATTAATAACCTTTTTATACGACTCTATATCATTTTCATCTTCTACAAACCTTCCAACAATTCCATAGTCAGGTAATATACTTTTTAATAAAGTAGTACTTCCGCCGTATAAAGTATTAACCGCTGCTATTTCATCACCTGCAGAAGCAATATTTAAAAATGTATTGGATATTCCAGCCATTCCTGAACCAAGCATAATTGCTTCTGCACCGCCCTCTAGAGAGGTAAGCCTTTTTTCCAGCACTGTGTTGGTTGGATTTGAAAATCTCACATAGGAATGACCTTCTTCAGAATAATCAAACAATCTGTTGCATCTTTCAAAATCTCCAAGTTCAAAGGCCGCTGTTTGATAAATAGGTACCGCCTTGGATTTATAATGCTCTTCCGGATTATAGCCGGCATGCAATTGTCTTGTAGCAAAACCAAGCTTATCATTTTTATATGCTTCATAGCCCATTTTAATCTCTCTCCTTCAATTCAAGCGACTTTGTAGGACAGGTTTTTTCACAAATACCGCAGCCTACACATTTTGAAATATCTGCTGTAATATATCCATCTATTTTAGTAAATACATTAAAGTGGCATCTTTTTATACACGCACCACATGCAATGCACTTTTCAGAACTAAATTCTATAATTTGCTCTGTTTTTGGCCAAAACCCACTGCTGCCTCTTCTTGCCTGGCTTCGGAATAAATAGCAGCAATCTCCGCAGCAATTGCATATACCGTTTGAATTTACCGTATGCATAAGACCTTTCTTGTCAGCGTTTATTACAATTTCCTTTGCCTTTTCTTTATCAATTTCCTCTGATAGCCCCCTGTGAACAAAGGAATTTGCCCCATTTCTATAAGTAATACAAGTTTTTGTAGGTTTACCGCATTGGCCCTTAAGACTTCTGCAGTCACAATAATTCAAATATACCGGTCTATCTTGAGCATCAATAAATTGCAGAACCCTATCAAGCGGTAATATTTCATCTTCTGTAGGTCTTACTTTCAAATCAGTATTGAGTCCATTATAGTAAGCTTCAAAATACCAATCATCTATGACTTTTCTATGCTCTTTAGGAATACTGCTATACGCTTCCTGCTCGGAAACCGCAAATATATCCAATCTACTGTAAAAATTGGCTATCTTGTAGGTACCGTCAGCTTCGTCTGCCAAAGAAATAATACCTCTGCCATAACTATGCTTTATAAATTGCTCTGTCTTTTCTCCCACGACAGCTTCTATATCCTGTTTTGTAAATATATCCTTGTCCATTTTATCAACAAAATCAATTTCATCTTTAGTAAATATTTTGCCGATATAAGGATATGCTGCCTCAGGTATTTGAAACCTTCTAATAAAATTTTCCAGCCCCATCTCCATACTCCTATCCCTATGTTTTTTCGTAATAAATTATACTTTTAATATCAACTTCTACTATAAAAAAAACAAATAGCCCTTCCACCATATGATGAAAAAGGCTATAAACCTGCGGCTAACCCTTTCCCATCTTTCGCTTTTCTGCGCTGGAATTGGCACCTTGCAGCAAATGAGTCTGCAGGTTGCCGAGGTTTCATCGGGCCACTCCCTCAACCTCTCTTGATGAGAATCGTATTTATTTTTTTGCTTTTGCTGCTGTCTCTCCCACAGGAGTTCCTTAGCGGCATTCATATTTCCTATAAATCATATTGATTTAATAAGTTTATTAATATTGATATTACTCGCTATTCTATAGTTTGTCAATAGGTTTTATATTATTTACATATAGGCTTGAAATATTATTTTTGATGCTGAATGAATAATTAGGCTCCTTAGAGTAATAATAAATTTGAAATTTGAATAGGAGGAATGTTAATATGGCACAATTAAATGAACTTGAACTTCAAAATCTTAGACATCTTATCGGTTCCCATGAAACAGCTTTTCAGAAGCTAACAGCTTATGCTCAGCAGGCTACCGATCCACAGGTTAAGCAATATTTCCAAAAATCAGCACAAGACGCACAAAAAACAAAACAACAATTATTATCATTCTTAGGTTAGGGAGGTACAAACAATGCAGGAAAAAGATATGGTTAATGATACTCTTTCAATGATGAATAACAGCATTACAAACTATGCAAATGTTATAACTCAAGCAAGTAACCAGCAGCTTAGGCAAGCAATTCAACAAATAAGGAATAATTGTGAGCAAAGCCAATTCGAGCTATATCAAATGGCAGAACAAAAGGGTTACTATAAGCCGGCAGCACAGGCTAAGCAAGATGAAATTCAACAAGTAAAGTCCGGCTTTAATCAGTAGAATATAAGCTAACATGGCTGTCGCACAAGGGGTTTAAAGCCGTTATGTGAGACAGCCCTATTTTTATGCCGTTTTATGTTATATTATGGCGCAAACCTAATATATCATATGATGTTCCGTGAACACTAAGGCTATGTTAAAAAATAGTAGTAGTCATAGATGTGATTTAGACAAGCTCTAAGTGTCAATAATTTAAATATAGATAGACAGTATATATGTGATTATTGTGAGCTGTGCAATAAAACCTTCAAAATTGGATGTTTTGTATCAGCTCAATGTAAAGACATTTATTACTTTACTATATAAATGGAGGTGGCACTTATGTGTAATGAAATCAATAATATCAATAATGCGGATGAATTGCTGGAAAGCCTTATGAATATGAGATCTTCACAAATGCAATGTTTGAAGGATGTTTTATTTACTAACACTGATAAACTTTCAGAGGAAAGTCGGAGTACTTGTGAGTTAAAGTGTCCTGATTGCAGCTCCTCCTTTATTATCAAGTTTGGAAAAAACAGACTTGGTAAGCAGCGTTATAGATGCAGCCACTGCAAAAGAATCTTTGTTATCCCTACTATAAAATCTCCATTAAGCTGCAGTAAAAAGCCTGTAAAAATGTGGCTTCACTATGTGGAGTGCATGGA
>JAEZDX010000460.1 GCA_023417975.1 Bacillota bacterium | reverse complement strand
GTTATAGCAATATCCATAACAATGTTTCAGAATATAGGATATGCAGAAGATCTGATTAAAATTATAAGAAGTGCTGAGGAAACTTGCGGATTGAAAATAATAGTTGGAGGACAGGCTTTTGACATGGAGGCTGCTGTTTGGGGTCCACTCGGAGCAGATGGATATTATGGAAGTGACTTCAAAAAAGCAGTTTTATTAGCTGAAGAAATAGTAAAAAAGTAATGGACGGTTCAATGCTTGCTAAAGCTATTGACGTCTATTATTTTTATGTCGTGAATAAATCACTTTTTATGATCAATTATTAGTGATTTATTCACTAGTAATTAATTCCTGCAATGTGATATTATACATTTAAATCAAATATATATGTTTTTTGTATTTCTATTTTTCGCATATTTAGTATATATTTTCAATGAATTTACTTGTTAAAATAATTATTATCTTTAGTGCTGTTATGAAAAAATTAAGGACTAGGTGATAGAAATGAAGAAGTCTTGGACAGAAGAAGAAGTCAAGTATTTGATGGAGAACTGGAACAACTGTTTACTGAATGAGATTATATGCAAATTGAACCGTACTGAGGATAGCATTGTAAGAAAAGCGAGAAGACTAGGTTTGGATGTACGGAAAAATGATGAATGTAAGTTAAAAAAGGAATGGAATGAAAAGGAAGACGACTTTTTAATAAATAATTACAAGCTACTATCTGTTGCAGAAATTTCTGAAAGACTTAAGAGAACACCTAATGCTGTTCAGAAGAGAGCTATTACTCTGAAAATTGCTGAAGAAATAAAGCGATGGACAAATGAAGAAGAAGAGTACCTGTCTGAAAAGTGGGGTATTATGTGCATCGATTCAATAGCCAAGAAGTTAAAAAGGACAAGAAGTGCGGTACTTCTTAAAGCTCATCAGCTATCCTTAAGGGAACAGATTATTGCCAATGGAGCATACCTTACTCCAAAGGATATAAGTGAGATTTTGGGAATAAATGTTAGAACCTTATATTCGTGGATAGATGAGAATAAAATAAGATGTAGGAAATTTAAAGTAGGAAAAAGTAGAAAGTACCAGATAAGTGTAGAGGCACTTTGCGATTTTTTAGAGAGATATCAAGAAAAATGGGATACCAAAAAGGCTGATATGGCACAAATTCGAATATATTATGTTTCATATTTAAACTCTTGTGATGGAAGTTTTGTAATTAAAGAGGGGCTTCCTAAATGGCTATTGGAGAAGATGAGGTCGGATAAGAATATTACGGCACATAGATCTGCAAAACCATGGACAACCAGAGAAAGCAGGGAATTAGCAGAAATGCTAAAGAAGAAATATAAGTATAAAGATATATGCGTTAGATTGGATAGATCCATGGAAGCTATAAAAACAAGAGCAAGTATAATTAAAAGAATAGAGGTTCAAAATCTCCAGAATCAATATAAATAATCGTAATTATTTTTAATATAATACATAAAGTTACATAGGAAAGCCGTCTGAGGCTTTTTTTGCTTTATAGGGAACTATAAATGCGCTCACGAGAAATGCAAAAGAGAAATAACATCACCGTTCCTTAGCGAAAGCGCCGACAGGCGATTTTTTTGTATAAATTCTTAGAAAAAGACATATTTATATTTTGAGAAGAATTGCAGCTGGAAAATATATAAAAGTATTTTTAAAAACCTCTTGACTAATAATTATTATCATGTAATAATTATATTATAATAGTTATTTAAAGTAACAAAGAAACAAATAATAACTAAAGTTAATGATAGTGTATGAAATAAAAGTAAAACTGATAATTAAGTTTTTCAAGTTGTAGACCTTTAAGAAAGGAAGTTTTAAAAGTGTTAAGAAAAATAGATTGCAATACTATGGGAAGCAGTGACCAAGGATGGCTTAAAAGTATATTCCATTTTTCCTTTGCTGACTATTATAATCCTGATAATATAAATTTTGGAGTGCTTAGGGTAATTAATGACGATATTATTAAGGCGGGTACAGGATTTGGAATGCATCCTCACAGAGACATGGAGATAGTATCATATGTAATTGACGGTGAGCTTACTCATGGTGACAGCATGGGAAACAGGAATACAATAACCAGAGGTCAAGTTCAATATATGAGTGCAGGAACAGGGGTATATCATAGCGAACATAATCTTGGAGATAGGCCGGGAAGGTTCCTTCAGATATGGATACATCCTGACAAAAAAGGTCATAAACCAACCTATGGAGATTTTAGATTCGATTGGAATGAAAGATTCAATAAATGGCTTCACATGGTTTCAGGAAGAGAAGGGACTGCTCCAATAAAGGTAAATCAGGATGTAAATATATATTCTTTGGAGCTTGAAGAAGGTAGAGAAATAGCTCTTCCTATAAAAACAGGAAGACAGGCATATCTTGTTCAGATTGAAGGAGCAGCTCTTATCAATAATATCTACCTTAAAGATAGAGATGCAATGGAAATAACTGAAGAAGATATAAGCATAAAAGCAGAAAAAATATCACATATTTTAGTTATAGAAATGAAAATATAAATAATTGGAGGTAATTTTTATGGAAAAGAATTTTTACGCTGCAGTGGCAGACAGACGAACATTTTATGGAATAGGAAAGGAGGCAGTTGTATCGGATGATAGAATTAAAGAGGTAATTGAACAAGCATTGAAACATACTCCTTCAGCTTTTAATTCTCAAAGTGGAAAGGTAGTTTTGCTCATCGGTACTCAGCATGATGAGTTATGGGATATCACAAAGGAAGCTTTGAGAAAGATAGTTCCGGCTGAACAGTTTGGGGCAACTGAAGAAAAGATAAATTCCTTCAGAAACGGATATGGTACAGTTTTATACTTCGATGACAATAGCATAGTTGAATCACTTCAACAGCAGTTTGCACTATATAAAGATAATTTCCCGGTATGGGCTCAGCAGTCAAATGGAATGCTTCAATATGTTATTTGGACTTCGCTTGAAGCAGAGGGCTTTGGAGCATCCTTACAACATTATAATGAACTCATAGAAGCTGATGTTAAGGAGCATTGGGCAATACCTAGCAATTGGAAACTCATAGCACAGATGCCATTTGGAAATCCAACTGCAGGTCCGGGTGCGAAGGAATATCAGCCATTAGATGAAAGATTCAAGGTATTTAAATAATAAAGGTTATATAAGCCTATACATCAAAAAGCCCGTGTATTAAATACATGGGATTTTTGATGTATAATAATAATGAATTATTTTGGAGGAGTGTTAGTGATGTCATATTTATTGTCGCCACTTGAAACAAAAAGAATAGTACTTAAAAATCGTTTAGTTATGCCGCCTATGGCTACGTCAAAGGCAGAAGCCAGCGGAAAGGTAAGCAGAGATATTCTGGATTATTACAATGAAAAGTCCAAGGGCGGTTACATATCGCTGATTATTATTGAACATAGTTATATAACCCAATCGGGGAAAGCAAGCCATCAGCAGCTTTCAATAGCTGATGATAATGTTGTTGAAAGTCTGAAAGAGCTTTCAAGCATTATTCACCAAAACGGTTCTAAGGCTGTGATGCAGATTAATCATGCCGGAAGCGCTGCGGTTTCAGAGGTAACAGGTATGGAGGCGGTAGGACCTTCAGCAACTCCTAATCCAAGAAAGAGTACAGTTTCCAAGGAGTTGACAAAAAATGAGATTGAGAATATAGTGCGTGAATTTAAAGCTGCAGCGGTACGTGTAAAAGCAGCAGGCTTTGATGGAGTGGAAATTCATTCGGCTCATGGGTATCTTTTAAATCAGTTTTTCTCTCCGCTTTCAAATAGTAGAGAAGATGAATATGGTGGAGATGTTATGGGACGAATAAGGATTCACTTGGAAGTAATCAATGCTGTAAGGCAAGCAGTAGGAGAAGACTTTCCAGTGCTTCTGAGACTTGGTGCTTCAGATTATACCAAGGGAGGAAGTACTATTGAGGATAGCAAAAGGGCAGCAGTTGAATTTGAAAAGGCAGGAGTTGACATTTTGGATATTTCAGGAGGCTTCTGTGGGTTTACAATACCAGGAGACAATAGCTTTGAACAGGGATATTTTTCAGCTCTTACTTCCGCTCTAAAACAAGTTGTATCAATTCCTGTAATTCTGACCGGAGGTATAACAAAGGCTTCTGCAGCAGAAAGATTGCTTAGTGAAGGAAAAGCAGATCTCATAGGAGTGGGCAGAGCAATTTATAAAGATTCCCTATGGGCTCAAAGAGCTGTTGAAGAGCAT
>JAEZDX010000457.1 GCA_023417975.1 Bacillota bacterium | reverse complement strand
AAGAGATTCACGGTGCGGCACTTAAGGAATTGGCGGATATTTTAGATCTTGAGGAATTGCCTCATAGAATAGAGGCCTACGATATATCCAATATTCAAGGCTTTGATTCCGTTGGAAGTATGATAGTGTTTGAGGAAGGAAAGCCTAAGAACGGTGACTATAGAAGATTTAAGATAAAGACAGTTGTTGGAGCAAACGACTATGACAGCATGCGAGAAATACTTGAGAGACGCTTTAAGCATGGATTGGAAGAAATTAAAAATATTCAAGATAGAAAACTTGAACTGAGTAATGGAAAGTTTTCTTATTTCCCGGACTTAATAATGATGGATGGCGGAAGAGGACAGGTGAATGTGGCTCTGGAGGTGTTGAGCAGTTTAGGTATAACCATTCCTGTATGCGGTATGGTTAAGGATGACCGTCACAATTCCAGAGGTTTGATATATAATAATATTGAACTCCCCATAAGTGCCGATTCAAATGCTATGCAGCTTATAACAAGAATCCAGGACGAAGTGCACAGGTTTGCAATTACTTATCATAGAACATTGAGAGATAAGCGAGTACTACATTCCATTTTGGATGAAATACCTAACATAGGTGATAAAAGAAGAAAAGAGCTGCTTAAGAAGTTCGGTTCAGTGGAAAATATAAAAAATGCGTCTTTGGAAGAGCTTATGGATACTGATTCCATTGACAAAAGAGCAGCTGAGAGCATTATGGAATTTTTTGCGGTTAAAAAGTAGAATATATGTCAATAATTTTAATGGCGGCTTTAGTTGCTATATAGTGTCGGTTTAAAGTTTATATGTAATGTTACAAAGCTCTTGTAAACTATACTTTTATTGATGTATACTATAGAAAGTACGGAAATCCTATTAAAAAAAGGTCATAATTATTCGGTATTTATTACTTTATGGGGGTTTATGCCGTATTTTTAGTTCGTTTATTTTCAATGTGAAATAAAAGTTTATTTTGAATATAGAACACGAAAAGTCTATTATATTCTGCCTTAGTTAATATTCGTGAAGATTGGATATTTTTGCTTGGAGCAATTTAAGACTTTTAATATGTTCTATATAAATGCAAAAATGTGCAGCCTTGATAGTAACATTATGGTTAGGGGAAAGATTATGAATGAATATTTAGATTTAGTAGATACGTTTAAGACTATAGTTGGAGATAAAAATGTTTTTGTAGATGAACCGATGAAGAATCACACTTCCTTCAAGGTTGGAGGACCGGCGGATATTCTTGTTATACCTGAAGGCTACGAAGATGTGCAAAAGCTAATTCAATATTGTAAAGAAAAAAGCATACCTTGTTTCATAATGGGGAACGGCTCCAATATCCTAGTTAAGGATGGAGGAATAAGAGGAGCAGTAATTAAATTAGCTGCCTTGAATAAAATAACAGTTTCAGATACTAAGGTTATAGCTCAAAGCGGTGCTTTACTTGCGGATGTATCAACTGAAGCACTTAAAGGTAGCTTAACCGGCTTTGAATTCGCCTGCGGTATTCCCGGTTGTGTAGGTGGGGCTGTTGCAATGAATGCCGGCGCTTACATAAGCGAAATAAGGTATGTACTGGATAACGCTCTTGTTGTTGATGATTGCGGTGAAATAAAGAGATTGACTAATGAGCAATTGGAATTGGAATATAGAAACAGTATTATACTAAGACGAGGCTTTACTGTTTTGGAAGCAGTCTTTCAGTTAAAAAAGGGTGAGTATAACAGTATAAAAGCACTGATTGACGATTTACAGCGCAGAAGAACGGACAAACAGCCTTTGGAATTTCCTTCTGCTGGAAGCACTTTTAAACGTCCGGAAGGTTATTTTGCAGGAAAGCTCATTGAGGATTCAAACCTCAAAGGGGTAAGCATCGGTGGGGCACAAGTATCTGAAAAGCATTCTGGTTTTATAATAAATAAAGGATATGCTACAGCTAAGGACATACTTAACCTTATAAAGTATGTACAAGATACTGTCCACAAGAACTTCGGAGTAGAGCTTCATACTGAAGTGAGAATAATAGGTGAAGATAAAGAATAAATGTAACTGTTTATTAGGATGAAAAAATGTAGAAGAGCATGGTATCATAAATAGTATAAATTACAAGTAATGAAAATCTCAGTGGATTTTAAAGAACGCTGAGATTTTTTAATATACTTGAAAACACTTTAACCGAATTAAATATTTAAATATGAATAATTGACATTTAATCACATCAGTTACATATTCTTAGCATTGATTTATTTTTGGCAAGGTGCTAATATGGTTAAGGTAAAAATTTAATAATAATTCCATCCATATAAGTTTGATAATAAGGTTCAAACGTTTCTACGAGACACCGAAAATGTTTCGCTATGGGTAATCTTCCGGAAGCAGTTCCGCCTTGAGATTTATCCATATTTCATGGTGGAATTTTTTTATGCGTTTAAGGAGGAGACAAAACTATGAACCAAAAAAGCACTAAAGAAAACGGTGTCAGCTTATTTGAAAGCTTATTTAAGCTGAAGGAAAACGGAACAAATGTGAGGACGGAGGTTATAGCAGGTCTTACAACCTTCATTACAATGGCATATATACTTATGGTTATTCCTAATGTATTGAAGTTTTCAGGTATGAATGCGTCCAATATTAAGGGAGATGGAGCCAAGGCTTTGGACATGCTTCATGATCCTTACATTGCAGCAGCTTTTACAGCAATATGTATTATTTCAGCTTCAGCAACTTTAATAATGGCACTATACGCCAATCTGCCATTTGCAGTAGCACCTGGTATCGGACTAACAGCCTTTTTTACCTACGGAGTATGCTTAACGTTGGGCTATTCCTGGCAGCAGGCTTTGGCAGCAGTATTTATATCAGGAATATTATTTATTTTAATTACAGTCACATCTATACGTGAGAAAATAATTGACAGCTTACCTAAGAATATTAAGATTGCAATAACAAGCGGTATCGGACTATTCATAGCACTTATAGGACTAAAAAGCGGAGGAGTAATCATATCAAATCCAAGTACGCTTGTGTCCTTTGGAGATTTTACTCAACCCGGTGCCCTGCTTACAATTATAGGAATAGTTGTTATGGGAATATTGGTTGCCAGAAGAGTAAAGGGAGCAATGCTTATAGCAATTTTATTGACAACTGTTGTTGGAATTCCCCTTGGTGTTACTAAAATAGATGGGGTGCAAATATTGAGCATGCCAAAGTCCTTTTCACCTACTTTCTTTGCTATGGACTTTAAAGAACTTTTCACACATAATGGTACAGGAGTTTTAGGAGCAATAGTAAGCGTAGTTATGGTTGTACTTACTTTCAGCTTAGTCGATCTTTTCGATACAATAGGAACCTTGGTAGGAACAGCGCAAAAAGCAAATATGATTCTGCCAAACGGTAAAATTAAGAATATGAAGAAAGCGCTATTAGCGGATGCAGCAGCTACAACTCTAAGTTCAATTTTTGGACTTACTACTACAGCAACCTACGTAGAATCAACAGCCGGTATAGCAGAAGGGGCAAGAACGGGACTTTCATCCGCCGTAGTATCTATGATGTTTTTACTTTCTCTGTTCTTAGGCGGTATTGTAGGAATAGTTCCGTCTGAAGCCACTGCTCCTGCATTAATAATAGTTGGTATTTTAATGATGGAATCCATCAAGGAAATAGATTTTAATGATTTTACCGAAGCTTTGCCGGCATTCTTTACAATTGCAATAATGCCCTTCAGCTACAGTATTGCTAACGGTATCGCAGCAGGAATAATATTCTATCCTTTAATGAAGCTGGCTACAGGCCGACGCAAAGAAGTACATCCAATAATGTATATTCTGGCAGTATTGTTTATATTAAGATTTATCCTTTTACCGCAATAAGGATTAGTGCTTTATACTAATATTGAATACATGCTTAAGCTGTAAAGATCTTACGGTCAGCATAAAGCCATATGAAACACTATAAAAATGAAAAACACGCAGTTTCGATTTGTAATCAGTTCGAAACTGCGTGTTTTTACTTAATAAGAATTTATAACTTTCTTTAAAGGTGACTGCAGTATATATAAATCGCTAAGTTGAGTGAAAGTTGAGAACCGTCCCCTACACCGCATCAAGGAATTTAAACTGGGAGCAGTACAGCTCATAGTAATTTTCTCTTTGCTTCATTAATTCGTCGTGAGTACCTGCTTCAACAATTCTACCGTCGTCTATATACATGATTTTTGTAGAGTTCTTTATAGTTGAAAGTCTGTGAGCTATTATAAAGGAGGTTCTTCCTTTTAAAAGCTCCTGGAGACCTTGCTGCAAAAGAATCTCCGTATTAGTATCGATGCTTGAGGTAGCCTCATCAAGTATAAGAATTGCCGGATTTGCCAGAAGAGCTCTTGCAAAGGCAATA
>JAEZDX010000456.1 GCA_023417975.1 Bacillota bacterium | reverse complement strand
CCATTTAGGATGCTTCAAAGCTTTGTCCTTAGGCATAAATTTTAACTCTTCAAAGGTTCTTCCTCTAAAAGGTCCACCGGAAGCTGTCAAAATAATTTTATTGACTTCTCTCAATGAATTTCCTTGAAGACATTGAAAGATAGCGCCATGCTCCGAATCCACCGGAAGTATTCTTACATTATGCTCGGAAGCTTTCCTCATTACAAGTTCTCCTGCAGCAACCAAAGTTTCTTTATTTGCTAGAGCAATATCTTTTCCCATTTCTATTGCTCTTAAAGTAGGTATAATTCCCACCATCCCTACTATTGCAGTCACTACTACAGAAATCTCTTCCATAGTAGAAATAGCAATCAACCCATCCATGCCATACATTACTTCCGTTTTCTTTTTATTGTTGCTGCAATACTCCTGAACTTTTTTATAACTGTTGATATTTAACATAACTGCACATTTTGGATTAAACTCTTCAATGATATCTATCATTTTTTCATAATTACTGTAAGCGGATACGGCTATTAGTTGAAAGTTTTCGCTATCCTTCCTTATAATATCAAGAGTTTGAGTTCCCACAGAGCCTGTTGCTCCAAGCAATGTAACTTTTTTCACTATATCACCTCAAAATATGTACCTATAATTATAGATACGTATATCTACAATTATAAATTCTTAATTATCATTTAATTCATATAATCTATAATATATATTTATTTTAAATTAAGCAACCTCTATTAATGAAATTATAGTCTCATATAAATTATTGATACTATAGGGTTCCTTTAGTGAAACTTAACTTATACATGTGGCAAAATACTGAATCTTCAACGATTTTTGACCATATATAAGTTAATAGTTTAAATTGGAACCCTTTAAAGTATAGACCTTTAATATTTACCTGAAAAAACTTAATTTCCACAGTTCTTTTAAATCAATAATTAAATTATGAATTTCTGCACCTAAATTTAAATATAAAAAGGCTGTAGTATAGTGATACTTTATATTATACTACAGACCTTAAATAAATAGTCATACCTTAAGAATAATTGTTAAATAATAGAAAACAGCAGCGCTTGTGAATAGTATGCTGTCGAACCTATCTAATATTCCACCATGGCCAGGTATTAAATTGCTATAATCCTTAACATCTACATACCTTTTTATTGACGATGCAACCAAATCTCCGAACTGCCCAACAATTCCGCAAAGCATACCAATTAATGCATAGTTAATTATAGGCATAACGTTATAGTTTTGCTGTACAATATATCCAAATGCCAATGTTACTATGGTACTTCCAATCACACCGCCTATTGACCCCTCAATAGTTTTCTTAGGACTTACCTTAGGACACAGCTTATGCTTTCCAAATAATCTTCCTGCATAATACGCAGAAGTATCACAACTCCAAGCCGTAATGAAAATAAGCCATACAACAATATTTCCAAATGGTTCTCCATTAACCAAAGTAATAAGACTAAACAAAATAGGTATATATATTACCGACAGTAAACTTAGCGCTGCGTCCACAAAAGTATAATTTGTATCTATAACAGGTATACATAATACTATTAATGTTAATATAACCAAAAGAGTACCAAGCTGAGCCTGATTATGATTGATAACAAGAATTATGTAATAAATCGCGGCAGCTGAATAACATAATTTCATAAAAGGCTTAAAACCTTTCTTTTTCACTGCATTAAAGAATTCATGCATTCCCAGTATAGATATGATAAAACAGAAACCTAATAAAAAATATCCACCCAAGAAAATGAATATTATAAAAGGCGAAATTATAAGAGCACCTAAATATCTATTGTTCATATATTATTCCCCTCTTCCTATCTTACTGTACCGAAACGGCGATCTCTTTTTTGATAATCTTCAATTGCTTTATGTAAATCATGCACAGTAAAGTCAGGCCAATTAATATTTGAATACCAAAATTCAGAATATGCACACTGCCATAGTAAAAAGTTGCTAATTCTGAGTTCACCGCTAGGTCTGATTATTATATCAGGATCTGGTATCCCTGTAGTATAAAGATAATTAGAAAAATTTTCTTCGTTTATGTCTGAAGCCTTTAAATATCCGTTTGAAACATCTGTAACAATTTTTCTTACTGCATACACAATATCGTCTCTTCCACCATAATTAATAGCGAGAGTCATAGTCACTCCCGTATTATTCTTTGTCCTATTATAGGCACTTCTGAGCTCCGCTTGACACAGTTCAGGAAGCTTTGAAATATCACCTATATGGTTTACTACCACATTGTTTTTATTCAATTCATCAAGCTCTCTTTTTAGATATTCAACTAAAAGTCTCATTAATGTATTTACTTCATCCTCAGGCCTTTTCCAATTTTCTGTTGAAAAAGCATATAAAGTCAAATATTTTATTCCCAGCCTGTTACATTCTTTCACAATCTCTCTTATAGTCTCCACACCTGCTTTATGGCCCATAGCTCTTGGGAGATTTCTTTCCTTTGCCCATCTGCCATTGCCATCCATAATTATGGCTATGTGTCTTGGCATTTTGCCTTCAATAGTTTTTTCTTCTACTTTTTTTCTTTTTCTTGATAAAAAAAACATTAACAACACATCCTCGTCAATGATGATAGAAATAAAACCTGCATAATGCAGGTTTTAAATTGACATTATTTCTTTTTCTTTTGTCTCAACTATTTTATCTATATCCTTTATGTAGTTGTCTGTTTTCTTTTGAACATCATCTTCATTTTTCTTCATTTCGTCTTCCGAAATAGTACCGTCCTTTTTCAAAGCCTTAATTTTATCGTTGGCTTCACGTCTAATAGATCTGATAGCAACCTTTGCATCTTCACCGGACTTTTTAACCTGTTTAACTAAATTCTTTCTAGTTTCTTCAGTTAATTCAGGTATCAGAAGTCTGATTACATTTCCGTCACTTGATGGATTTAGACCTAAATCGGACTTTAAAATAGCCTTTTCGATAGCCTTTAAAGTACTTTTCTCCCATGGTTGTATGAGCAGTAATCTTGGTTCCGGAGCTGAAATGTTAGCTACTTGATTGATAGCTGTCATACTTCCATAGTACTCAACTTCAACCCTGTCAAGTATAGTCGGATTTGCTTTTCCGGCTTTCATAGTTGCCAGTTCTGACTTTAAAACATGAATAGTCTTATTCATCTTTTCATCGGCAGCGACTAAAATTTCCTTTACCATAATTATCCTCTCCTATTCTTTTGATACTATTGTACCAATTTTTTCGCCACTTACAGCTCTTCTAATATTTCCAGGCTCATCCAAAGCAAAGACAAGAATCGGAATATTGTTATCCATGCATAAGGATGTGGCAGTGGAATCCATAACTTGAAGTCCCTTCTCTAACACTTCAATATAGGACAACTTATCGAATTTTACTGCATCACTATGTTTATGAGGGTCTTTATTATACACGCCATCAACTTTTTTTGCCAGCAAAATTACTTCTGCTTCTATTTCTGCAGCTCTTAGTGCCGCAGTTGTATCTGTAGAAAAATATGGGTTTCCTGTTCCTGCAGCAAAAATTACTACTCTTCCTTTTTCAAGGTGTCTCATAGCTCTTCTTCTTATATATGGTTCAGCAACTTCTTTCATTTCTATAGCGGTCTGAACTCTGGTCATAACCCCTAAGGATTCCAACGAATCCTGAAGCGCCATAGCATTTATGCAGGTAGCTAACATACCCATATAGTCTGCAGTAGTTCTATCCATACCTTCGCCGCTTCGGCCCCTCCATATGTTGCCACCACCTACAACAGCTCCTACTTCAATGCCCATATCTACTAACTCTTTTATTTCCTTAGCAATTCTTGTTGCTACATCAAAGTCAATACCATATCCTTGTGGTCCGGCTAATGCTTCTCCAGATAACTTAAGCATAATTCTTTTATATTTCAAACCCATGTCCTTACCTCCAATTTTAAGTCGTTCAGCTAATATAAAATAATTACTTTAAAAAAGAGAACACGCAGTGTTCTCTCTATTATTTAACCTGCTGCATTTGTTTTTGTACTTCTTCAGCAAAGTTTTCTTCTTTTTTCTCGATTCCTTCTCCTCTTTCGAAACGAACAAATCTATTAACAGTAATAGCTGCTCCAACTTCCTTAGATTTCTCTTGAAGGTACTTTGTTATCGTATAATCACCATTTTTTACCCAAAGCTGTTCTATAAGACATACTTCCTTATAGTACTTCTGTATTCTACCTTCTACCATCTTATCA
>JAEZDX010000297.1 GCA_023417975.1 Bacillota bacterium | reverse complement strand
TAACAATAGAGGTGGTTATGGTGGTGGTGGAAATGGCGGCTTCGGAGGTGGCTCTTCCGGCGGCGGAGGTTGTTCGGGAGGATGGTAAGGAATGTGTTAAATTGATAAAAAGTGGTTATCTTTGAAAGACTCTGCAATTCAAAAGACAGCCACTTTTATTACCCTATATATTTACAAATCATCATGTTCCAGTTTCTCATTTATATATTCTTCTATGTTATTATTCCACTTTATATACAGTTTCGGCCTCTTCTCCATAACAAGATCCATAAAACTTCCCAGTGATCCAAGCTTATATAATCCTTTTGCAAGATGTCTTGGGAAATCTCTCTTTTTGGAGTAACACTTTTTCGGATCAATTATTTTTAAATTTCCATCAGGCTGAACCATAATATCCTTACATCTTATGTCAAGCTTCGTAAACTTAAGTTTCTTAAATTCTTCCAATAGTTCTATGAGCCTCATACCCAGCTCTCTGTTAAAGCCATTTTTCTTAATATATTTTGTAAGCGTTATACCCTCTACATAATCTCTTATCATATAGTTCCCGGACATACCATAAACCTTTGGAAAATACTTATTACTGTTAATTTTATTTAGTATATTATATTCATGCCTGCAGCTTTCAGGTCTAAAGCAAATTTTTATTACCTTTCCTTCCGGAAGCATGTAAACTACTCCATTATGGCCCTTGCCCAAGAACTTACATTCAAGCAGATTAGCTTCAAAATTCCGGATATAACGTTCATATATGTTATCCATATTAACTCCTTCCGGTAAAATGCTGACTATGTAAAATATCTACTCTGTATTCTATATGATATGACCTATGGAGAGGTTTTGACACTAATTATCGCTGCCTTCATGTATATAAATATGAGTATGGTTTCTATTTTCTGTGATATTTATAATATGCTATTACCTCTATAATTTCACCTGTTTTCTCCGATTCATAACTTAAAATAATTCCGTCTAGGCTCATTAATTCCGATCCCTGAAGTCCGTCAATTGAATGAGTGAAAATTACTTTGCCGTCGCAAATAATGGAAAAAATATTGTCCAGAATTTTAATATACCCATACTTTCCAATTATTGATTCAACATTGGTTATTGGATCTCTTGTTGTAACATACCTGACTTCTCTTTCCTCCAGTTTTCTGAGTTTGGCGTCATTTTCTTTAAATTCCTTCATTTTCTTGTTGTTTAAGAACATTTCATCACCTTTTAATTCTTAAGACTTTTTCTTAATTAAGCACAATAATAACTTTGCACTTGCTCATATAACCATTATATAACACGAGCTTTTAAATTACTATTATGATTATTTTTGAAATCCGTCCACAAACAATTACTTGTATAAAAAGCCTTCATATGAAGTAAATTATATTTACCAAAGGTTTATGAAAGGTAGTGATTTAGTGAACTATTTATTATTTACAATTACTCCGGGCGAAATTGATGAATCCACAATCAAAAAATTTCAGCATGAAGGTATATTTATCAGGGATTACAGTGATCACGTAGAAGTAGGCATAACTGGCCATTTTTATTATGAAATAAGTAACAATAGTTCTCCTTCAAAATCAAATCCTTATAGTAGAATAGAAGAGACTCACGACTTTATTGAGGCACTTGAGGATTTTGGAAAGTTTAAAATTGTAATTCTCGAAAGCGAAAATGATGCAGAAGCGCTTCTTGACGAAGAGGATGGAAATATTGAGAAAGCCTTTTCATCGCTTGAACAAGTGAAAATAGACTTATCAGAATTTCTGGAAAGCTATCCTCAAAATATTGAGCCGAATAAAATGTATATAATTGACAATGAGGAGGAATAAAAGTGGAAAATACTAAGACTAAAATAATTAAAGTCAGAAAGAATTCCGAGGGCGATATTACAGATGTTATGCTTGAAAACGGCAATGTGTATTCTATCGATGAAGCCATTCTCCTTGTAAAAGACCATATTATTGATGGAGTAAATGTAGGCAAAGCGAAAAACGGAAGAGAGTACTTAAGAAGTAACCCAAACGGAGACGACAGCGACAATCTTGATAGTCTTCCCACCTTTCAATAGCAACATTACTTGAGTGTGGCTAGCCATGAGCGAACCACACTCCTTTAATATTTACTTACTCCATTTGTTTTTGCTTTCGCTCTTTATTGTTTGATTATCGTAATTTTCACTCTTATATTCTTCTGAGGCATTTTCACCTATCTGATCATTAAAAAATTCCAATTCTTTATTAGTTTTTTCTATTTTATTGTTTTTGTTTGTTGTATCCATTTGTTTTTCTCCTTTCTTTTTAGAAATTTCATCTTTAGTATTTGCAATTATTATATTCAATATTTATATTTAGCCTGTAAGCTTAAATTTTATATTATATATAAAGCAAATAGCTTCTGATTTTTTCAGCTATTTCATAAAATCAGGCTTTGGCATTACAAACAGACGCGGATCCTGCAAATAATCTTGTACAATTCTCAGTGCTTCACCAAATCTCTGGTAGTGCACAACTTCTCTTTCTCTCAGAAACTTAAGCGGTTCAATAACGTCAGGATCATCCGCCATATTTATGAGCCATTCATAGGTAGCTCTTGCTTTTTGCTCAGCTGCCAGGTCCTCTGTAAGATCAACTACAGGATTTCCTTTTACTTGGATATATGCGGCTGTAAAAGGTACACCGTTTGCATCTACAGGATATACTCCCCTATCGTGATCCGCATAGTATGATGCAAGTCCTTCTCTTTCTATTTCTTCTATGCTGGCTCCCTGAACTAACTGATGTACTATGGCGCCTACTATCTCCAAATGAGCCAATTCTTCAGTGCCAATATCATTTAATGTAGCTATAGCTTGAGAAGTAACCATAGAAAATCTTTGGCTTAAATATCTTAATGATGCTGCCAATTCTCCATCAGGGCCCCCATACTGAGTTATAATAAGTTTAGCCATCTTAGGATTCGGGTTCTTTATCCTAACCGGATACTGCAGCTTTTTTTCATACATCCACATATATTATCTACCCTCCACACATAATACAGGATTAGCTTCACATTCCCAAGGCCATGGCTCATTGATCCACTGCCAAGGATAAGGATTACAGGAATTCTCTGCTATTGGACCATACAACCTCTCATATGCCTCCTTAAGCATTTTCGACTGCATTGCAAAGGAATTATGCTTAACAATAGCATCCCGATCCATAGGATGAGTGTTTAAATATAAATGGAGGTCTATCATCATAAAGTCTGCAGCCATAATCTGCTGTAAGAGTCCTAATTTATCCTTTTCATCACCCATAACAATCCCTCCTCTATTTGCACTTAACCGGCGGCTTATATTTTTTGTCCTTTTTCTCATAAGGACTGAATAATTCCGGGAAAGCAGTTCCTCTGCTTAGAGCCTCAATTGGGGAGAATAAAGTACAAAGTTTTTGAAATGGAACGTATGCCATAGCTAATCTTACATCATTTATTACAGTTTCTTGGGGTATACAGCTTCCTGCCATTTGATTGTTCATTTTCATCGAATCAGCATCATGTCTATAGAAATCAGCCATAGTTTATAATTTTCCTCCTTATATGTTGCTATCACACTTCCATCATATTCCAACCTGTGTTAATTGCTACAAAGCCAAGTAATTTAATATACTTAATACTTATTCTTAGCCTGTACTTATGCACCTCTATTCATAGACAATCATATTATTGTTATATATCACTTGTAAGGATTATTTATGAGAGCTGATTTTAGCTATAGCAAAACAACTATAAAAAGTACTGAAGGATATATACTTAAAGGTGCCCTATATAGGTGCAATTATATAAGATTCAAAACACTTTACAATAGTCCTGCTCTTGGTACCGAAACCGTTGAACTTTACAGCTTTGAGCCTAAAAAGACGTCAGACTCTTCAGTGATGCTGCTTCACGGCCTTGGAAGCAGAAATATTAAGTTTCTCCTTTGGATGGGTACTCATCTTGCTTCCGCCGGTGTACACTGTGTTATTCCAATTCTTCCGGGTAACTATACAAGAGTTGAACATGATTCTGTAAGCGGAAGAAGCTTTCTCTATCCCAAATTGGATATAATGTTCAACTTTTGGCAGCATGCAATTGTAGACATTCTTTCTTGCATTGATTTTTTAGAGCAAAGAAACAAGTGGAAAAGCAATAATTGCATAATGGGATACTGCCTTGGAGGGATGCTTTTATCAATAGCTGCATGTATTGACAAAAGAATAAATCAGTCCATATTCATGACTACAGGAGGAAATCTTCCTAAAATACTCCATGAATCACCTGCAGCTAACTTTGCCAGAAAGCTTTTTAAAGAAGGCTTTACAGACATTCATAATTTACATGATAAAAGCAAATTATATGATATTTATTCCAAACAGCTACACAAGGTGAAAGCTATGTCACTAAAGGATATATTACTAAGCGACTATATACATCCTCTTTTTAAGATAGACCCTATCTCATATATACACTTGCTTGATAAAAAAAACATAACCTTTATAGATGCGCTCTTTGATGAAACCCTCCCATTCGGAAGCAGAACATCGCTTTTTACGGAAATGAAAGGAGCGCGGCGTTATATTCTTCCTATGACACATGTGAGCTGGCTTCCGCTTGAAAGGCTTTTAGCTCAATATATATTATATAAAGTAAATATCACGGATAAATGGAGTATTAAGCAACTGTCTAAAAAGCTGAAGTTTGATAAAGATATTTTTTACCCGCCTTTTTAAGGATATATGCGTTTTGCATTAACAAATAAAAAACAGGTTTTCAACCTCTGAAAACCTGTTTTTTATTACCAAAAATATATCCAACCTATAAGTACAGCCCCACAAGTTACTGTACATAAAGCTTTAATCCAAAGCCAAATATAAGTAAGACTTTTAGATGTTCCCCTACTGATAAGCTTTATAGCATAAAACACTATAAAACTTATACATACTACATAGGCGAGAATTCCACCAATATTAAATTTCATTGCATCATAAAATCTTCCATGACCTATAGATATAAAGCTCCTTGTCATCCCGCAGGTTGGGCAATTATGTCCTGTCACATATTTAAAGAAGCATGAGCCCGGAATAGCCTTGCCTCCTCCAACCGGTATATAACTCACATTATTGTGTACACTGAATACAAAGGAACACACTATTATAAAAAGTAACATTCCTAATATTAATCCATCATACTTATATACCTTAAACTCCCTCTTTAAAGAAACTATTTTACGGAAGAAAGATTTGACCATGATGAAACACTAAATACTCCGGCTATATTTAATATTATACCTAGTACGAAAAGTACAAGACCTATAATTCCAAGAATTTTACCAACCTTCCCCATACTGTCATGACTTTGACTTCCTTTTACAATAGCTAAAGGTCCAAATATTATAGCACAGCAAAAAATAGATAAAATACCAAATACTAATGAATATGTTCCATTATTATCCTTTGGATAATTTCCTCCATTGTAGCCGTTTGTGTTGTATGGATTGTACTGGTTATTAGGATTATAACCGTTGTTTGGATTATAACCATTATTGGCATTATATCCGTTATTAGTATTTTGATTTGCATTTTGATTGTAATTGTTTGGATTATAATTACTAGGATTATTGCCATTTTGAGAGTAGTTAGGAACATTATCCGTCAGCGGAGTATGGCATACCTCACATACTTGATTAAAATCATCATTTTCTTGTCCACAATTTTGACACTTTTTCAACTTTATACCCCCCTATAAAATATACTCACATTACATATTATACCATACCCTATGACATAATTACCAATATGTTATGACTTTAATTAATATAAATCTGCAAAATTTCCGGCATAGCAAAAAACCTTATTGGCAGAGTGATGCAGCCTATTCCTTTCGTAGTAAAAATGATACCTTTACCTTTTTTATTAACTCTTCTTATGTACTTTTGTCCATAATTAGATTCAGTAGATGGTGCATACAAACCGAAAAAATTCACCTGACCTCCGTGAGTGTGACCGCTAAACCCTAAGTCAAACTCCATGTCATAGTCCTCATAAAAATCCGGATTGTGTACCAAAACTATATTAAGACCATCTTTTTCCAATTTAAGACTTCCCGTATGCACTGCACCTTCTTGTAAATCATCCATACCATGAATTGTTGCATAATTACCATCAAGCTTTAGCTTAAAGCTTTCATTTTTCAGCAGCATAATATTGTTATTATTCATTTTTTCAAGCATATAATCCAACTTTCTTCCAAGATAATAATCATGATTTCCCAGAACTGTAAACACACCATACTTGGATGTGATTCCTTTCAGGTCTTCAAATAGGTTATCAACAACTCTCTTATTAAATTTAGACTTTCTTTCAAAATCCAAATAGTCTCCGCCTATAAGTACTATATCCGGCTTCAAAGCATTCATTTTCTTCACTATTTTCTCAAGCCTATTATAATTATTAAATTTGCCAAAATGGATATCAGATATAAAGACTATATTTAGACTTCCTTTAATCTTATGATTTTCTAGTTTTATTTTTTTAACTCTGAAAAGCTGTGCTTC
>JAEZDX010000296.1 GCA_023417975.1 Bacillota bacterium | reverse complement strand
CTTATAGGCTATAAGACAAACAGTTTTAATTTCATTTATAGTCTCGGCACATTTCTTTTCTATTTTTATACAACCTTTAACCTCAATATCTCCAAAATGCTTCTTAATATTTTCAAGTTTTAGATCCAGATCATCTATGGACATGTTTTTGTAATCTTTGCTTCCATAAACGACTATATTATTATGCTGTATTTCCTGTATTTCCTTTATTTCACTTATTCCATATAACTTGTTAATATTTAATTCACCTTCGTGTAAAGCCACCTGTTTAGCTCCTATAAGTTTCGCCTTTTGTAATTTCTCTTGAAGAATGGATATCCTCATATAAACCTCCTCTAATTAATACGTATCCATTTAATAATATATTGAACTGATAATAGCTGTAGAACCAAGAAAAATAAAAAAATCTAAATTTGTCGAAAACTTTTTTTCTAATAAATATACATAATGAAAAAAAGGCTTCTATGTTTGATGACTTCTATGTTTAACAGCAATCTGTTAAATACCAACAACTTTCGCCAAATACTATAAATATATGGCCTTCATTTTGTAATGCTTTACAGTATATTTATTCTTATATCTGCGCCACATATTTAGCCAAATCTGTGAAGGCATACGTAGCAACCCTTCTAGCCTAATAGCCCTCAATAGGTATTGTATTCTTATGCAAAACATTTTTGTAGACATATGATAAAAATTTGTTTACAATATAATTCGTTTAAAGGATTTATATATTTATAATTGTAGTGAAAACAGCATGGCACAAGGATTATCCGGGCTTATGCTAAATAAAGATTTAGAGGAGGAATGATACATGGCAATACACATCATAGGTATTCCTATGAACCACGGTGCAGATAAGCTTGGAAGCAATTTAGGCCCTGATAAATTTAGAGAATTAAATATTGTTGACTCATTAAAGGAAATGGGTTATGAAGTTTGTGACCTTGGAAATATTGAGGTAGCAGATGTTACTGATGAACAAATACACAGATGTGACGAAAAACTTAAATATTATGATGTTGTAATAGATGCAAACACAAAACTGGCCTTTAAAGCCTATGAATCAATTTCCAGCGGAAATTTTCCAGTAATGTTGGGAGGCGACCACAGCCTTGGCATGGGAAGTATAGCTGGAGTGAGCAAATATTTCAAAAATATTGGTGTTGTATGGATAGATGCTCACGGTGATATGAATACTCATGAAACTACTAAGACGGGCAATATTCACGGTATGCCGCTTGCCGCATCAATGGGAAAAGGTCCCGATAAGTTAGTCAATCTGTTTGAGCATAGAATAAAAGTAAAGGAAGAAAATGTTGTCCATATAGCTGGCAGAGATTTGGATCCCGGTGAGATAGAGCTTATTAGAACCTCTGGAGTAACTGCTTTTACAATGGATACCATACGAGAACTTGGAATAGAGGAAGTTATCCAAGAAAGTATAGCCTATCTTAGAGATAGAGTTGATGCCATTCATGTAAGCTTTGATATAGATTCCATTGATTCAGCTTTCGTTCCCGGAACAGGAACTCCGGTTAAAAATGGACTAACTGTAGAAGAGGCAAGAAGGATACTCAATGCTTTTGCTTCTTCAGGAATGATGGTTTCTTTAGATTTTGTTGAGTTAAATCCGCTACTGGATAATAATGATGAAACAGCTAAGCTTTCAATAGATTTACTCACAAGTATTTTTTCAAACTATCATACTCATATAAATAACCAGCTGTTACTTGGTTAAAAAAGTGGGCTCAGCCCACTTTTTTATTACAGTTATATATATGATTGAAGTTTACAGGGGTCCCTTTCCCTGCAAATTTTATTTACATTAATAGGACAGTCATCTTATACCCATGGAATATTTTCTTCAAATAGTGATAACAGCTCTTCTTCTGATAAATTGGAAAATCCGCTGCCATCGCCTATATCATCCCCCATAAGCTCTGAAATAAGCTTTTTCTTGTCGGCTTGTAATGACAATATTCTTTCCTCAATAGTACCCTTTGCGATGATTTTTATTACTTCCACCACATTTTTCTGTCCTATTCTATGTGCCCTGTCTGCAGCCTGCTCCTCCACTGCAGGATTCCACCAAGGATCGAAATGTATTACAATGTCCGCTGATGTCAAGTTTAATCCGGTACCCCCAGCCTTTAAGCTTATGAAAAACACAGAATTTGGGCCTTCATTAAACTCATTAACAAGCTTCATTCTTGCTGATGCCGGTATAGAACCATCCAAATAACTGAAACTTATACCTTCTGGATTTATTCGCTTTATTATGTTTTTTAATACTGACGTAAATTGTGAAAACACTAGTATCTTATGTCCCCCTGCTATACTGTCTTTAATAAGTTCCAAAAGAGCCTCAACCTTGCCGCTTCCTCCTAAGTATTCCTCCATAACTACGGATGGATCAAGACAAAGCAGCCTAAGTTTAGTTAAATAAGCCAATATTTCTATTTTGCTGTTGTTAAATTCTTCTTCTTTTACTTTCTTTTGTATAAGCTCCAAGGCGTGATCTGCATAAATCTTATATACTTTCTTCTGTTCATCTTCAAGGTCTACAAGCATAACTTTTTCAATTTTATCCGGCAGTTCTTTAATTACATCTTTTTTTCTTCTTCTTAAAATAAACGGCTTAATCAATTTATTTAATTCTTCAATAACTTCCGGTTCTTCTCTAAGTCTTTTATGATATCTTACGCTAAATCTTTTTTCATCATATAAATATCCAGGCATAATAAAATCAAATATAGACCATAATTCCATTAGCGAATTTTCTATAGGAGTACCGGAAAGAGCAAATCTCCTTTGCGCCTTTATTTCTTTTACCGCCGCAGCAATTTGAGAATTTGAATTCTTGATGTTTTGGGCTTCATCCAATACACAATAACCGAATTCTATAGTTTTATATACTTCTAAATCTCTTCTTAATAAGTTATAGCTAGTTATTAGTACATCATAATCCATATAACTATCTATTATTTTTACTCGTTCTTCTCTTGAGCCGTTTATTGAAGCAGTCTTTATAGATGGAGCAAATTTTTTAAATTCACTTTCCCAGTAATACACAAGAGAGGTTGGAGCCACGATTAATGTCTTTTTGTATTTATTGGATAATATAAAGGCTATAGTCTGAAGGGTTTTTCCAAGCCCCATTTCGTCTCCAAGTATACCTCCAAATCCTAAATAGTCTAAGGTTTTAAGCCAATTGAAGCCGATTTTTTGATACTGTCTCAAATTACCGGTAAGTCCCCTTGGTTCTTCAAAGCTGTGCGTTTCTATTTCTTTTAGCTTATTGACTATTTCATTTACCTGTTTTTTCCCTTTGATATAACGTAAATTTTCATTTTCCATATAACTATTCAAGTACATAATGCGGTTTCTAATTATACTTATACTATTATCCACTATTTCTTCATCTGCCAAAGAATCAAGAAGCTTAAGAAACTTTTTTAATTCTATTTCCTCTAGGT
>JAEZDX010000229.1 GCA_023417975.1 Bacillota bacterium | reverse complement strand
GTATTAACAAGATCATCTATACGCATTATCATGGAATTGTAGGAATCAATTAAAAAACCAATCTCATCCTTTCCACTGTTTCCTTTGTATAAAGAAATATTTTTTTCACCTATATTTCTCATGTGTCTAGCCAATTTTAATAAACGTGCTGTTATATTGGTAGTAATAAAATAATAAATTACAGATAGTACAAAGAATAATATTACTATATATAGCAATATCGTACCTTTTTTAATATTCATATAATTATAGGCATCTTTTTCATATTCAAATACAATAGTTTTAATGTTCAGTTCCTTAATGTATATAACGTTGGCAATTACTTTTTTACCTCCAAGCTTTACACTGAATTCCCCGCTGGTACTATTGTTTTTAATTACATCACCCAAACTCGATTTATCACCTTTAAATATGCTTTTTCCTACTTTGTACATAACATTATTATTACTATCCAGCAAATATATCTCGTCATTTCCTTTTGATATGGATTTAATGTTTTTAATATATTTTGACATTACTTCTGAATCTGTCTGAATTTCTAAAATGCCTAGTTCTTTATAAAGGTTATAATCATATATTTTCCTATAATACTTTATTTCCGGATAGCTGCCTTTATCCGATATTTGAGATGTCCAAATACCAGCTCTGTTATTTACTCTATCTAAAGTATCCTTATTATTATCAAAAGTGTCCATATTAACTATTATTGATGGTATATAAACTACATTTTGATTTTCTTTGTAGATTTTTATATCTTTCACAAAGGGCATACTAGCGTACAAATAACCATAAAACTGTTTGATATATTTAGAAAATGAATAAACACTATCCATCCCCAAAACATAATTGCCTCCCAGATAATCCGTTAAATAAGTATTATATTGAAACAAACCATATATATCCTCGATTTTTAACAAATCCCTTTCCATACTCACATAGTATTCGTTTATAATCTGCTGTTTTTGCTCTGCATATTCGTTAATCATACTGTTATAAAACTGCTTGTAAACAAACATCCCAAGAAACGCAGATGGAACTAAAATAATCATAAAATATCCTACTAAGATTTTTTTACGCAACCCCATTTTGAGTAAGTTATTTTTAATTTTACGAAACAAAACGGTATATCCCACCTTTTCTCATTATTTCTGACACCTTCAATAAAACTTGCACACCTCTTTATTTTATGTCATCACATGTGTTTTAATCTAGCACATGATAACCTTTTCAAAAACACATCTGTAATATTAAATTTATCGACACAATTAGACATATTACATAGTAATATTTTAGCATCTTTCATAATTAAGCGTCAAATGGCACTATAGTTTACATATTATAAGAAATTACTATCATTAGCATATTGGTAATAAGGGATATGTACTATTAAAATACATATCCCTTAAGAAGTATTAAACTAAATTTAGTCTATCTTTACTTTTTGTTGGATACTGCTTGTGCGCGCAGGTCAGCTAAAACTTTAACTCTTCCCTTATCGGTAGTTACAAGCTCATCCCAACCAAGTCCCTTTAATTGAGTCTTCATATCATTCCACAACTTGTTGAATTCAGTTTCGTTTTTAGCGAAAACCATTCTCCAAGATGTATCCAGTACTAATTGCTTACATTGATTACGTGAATTAGTGATTTCAGATGTATCAGTTCCAAAGTTTACATTTATATTTGGTACAACATCAATCATTTTATTTTTCATATAGTAATCTAAAGCATCTTTTGCATCATAAGCTTTCTGCCAATTATTAGTTAATGTAGTCTGGTTTAGCTTTATTGTTGAACTCCATAAATTTGGATTAAAGGTTTCCTTTGTATCCGGATCAGGGCTCATGTCATTTATAAGCTGAGTATTGATTTTACTCTGACCGTCTTGATATCCGCCGCCGCCCAATTCTGCCGGTACAGGTGTGTTATTTTGGAATGCAGTTTGTCCTGCTTCAGTATAAGCAAATTTACCATCTGCTTGCTTTGTATAGTTAAAGCCTTCAATACCATCTGCAATGTAACGTACACCTTCTGGAGATGCCATCCAATCTAAAAATTGCATTATTCTTTCTGGTTCCTTAGCTTGAGATCCTATAGCAAATACTCTTCCATCACCATAGTAAGCATCACCATCTTGGATGATTTTTGTATCAGCTATTGGAACACCTACATAACCATCGTTGTTCTTGCCTCTTTCAATAGTGTTATAGAAACCGTTCTGCCAGCTGTACCATAGAAGTAGAACCTGCTTATTAGTTAATTTCTGTGACATAGTGTTCCAATCCTGTGATACGGAATCAGGATCAACTAAGCCCATTTGATTTGCAGTGTAGAAGAATTTCAATATTTGATAGTACATGCTATTGTCATCTGTTATAACCTGTGGCTGTCCAGCTGCATTAACCATTACAGTACTTGTATCTGCTGGTTCTTCATAGCCATACCAGTTACATAACCAACGAACATTTTCCATCATGTAATTATCCCAGTCTTTCCATAAGCTTATAGCATATGTTGGCTTTCCGTTAGGAGCCTTAGGATTTGCCTGCTGCATAGTCTTCAATACATTCATAAGATCGTTCAGATTATTCATCTTAGGACTTCCAGCTTTCACATAATAATCCCAAGGTAACATTGGGCTTGAATATGGAATTTGAGCTGTATAAGATGTTGGTGAGGTTGCAACTGTATTAGTTGGCAATCCGTAAATTAACCCTTTTGGGTTCGCATCCTTATCAAAGGTCTTGTTAAAATATGCGAACTGATCATAATATTTCTTCAGGTTTGGATATTTATCTATCATACTTGACATATCCATTACCAAACCTGCCTTTATAGAATCCGATAGTTCATTGTTGCTTATAACTAGTAAATCTCCTAAATTACCGGCTGCAGCTCTAGTCTGATACAAGCTTGCACCTGCTACATTCGGAGCCAGAATGTTCAAGGAAATATTGAATTTCTTTTCAATAACCTTTGCAAACCATCCGGTTTGATCTCCCTGGTAATTTGCAGCATCATCAAATACTGTAATCTTTAACGGATCATTACTTGTGCCGCTTTTATTGCCATCTGAATTTTTAGATGAACTTTGGCACCCTGCTAATAAGGATGTTATTAGCATCGAACTTGTGAGCAATACAAGCATCTTTTTTATGTTTTTGCTTTTCATTTAGAAATCCTCCCTTTATTGAATATTTATTATAACAGTGCTTCTTAACCTTTTACAGCACCGATCATAATACCTTTTACAAAGAACCTTTGGAAAATAGGATAAATTAATATAATTGGAGCAACAACAACAATAGTTACTGTCATACGTATTGAGGTCGGTGTTTGCTTTGCTGCCAAGGTTTGCATAACTGCTGAACCGCTGCTTTGCAAATTCATCATTGTTGTTAAGGACGTAGCCTGATTAATATACTGATATAATATATACTGTAAAGTATTTAAGCTGCTGTCGGTAACCAATAACAAGGTATCCTGAAAGGAATTCCACTGGTTTACTGCAGCGAAGATGGCTATAGTAGCTAATATTGGCCTAATAACGGGCAGTAATATTTTGAAAAAGAAAGTCATTAGCCCTGCTCCGTCTATTTCAGCCGCCTGTTGTAATTCCGCCGGAATTGATTCCACAAAGGTTTTTACCAGAATTATAAAGAACGGAGAAACAATTACGGGTAAGACGTATCCCCAAAAATTGTTTGTTAAATGCAAGCTCTTCATAGTAAGGTACCAAGGAATTATACCTGCATTGAAATACATTGTAATTACAGTGAATCTATACCAGAACTTTCTTAGCCACATATCTTTTTGTGTAAACATAAAACCTAAAAATGCAGATGCTCCAACAGTAAATGCTGTTCCAATAACTGTTCTTCCTATGGATATTTTTACTGCCTGCCAAAGTCCCGGTATCTTAAATACATCGCCGTAATTGTGAAACTGTATTCCCTTTGGGAAAAA
Source organism: Bacillota bacterium (assembly GCA_023417975.1). GTDB lineage: Bacteria > Bacillota > Clostridia > Clostridiales > Clostridiaceae > JAEZDX01. Next base: position 2,529 of record JAEZDX010000229.1, on the reverse strand, counting down.
TATAATTTTCCCATTAGCGCTTAAATCATTGGCGCTTATTGAGTTTATGAAGATGTAGTAAAAGGGGTATACACAAATTAATGCAAATAATCCGAATAAAATATAAGTTATAACTGTGATTACTTTATCTGAAGTACTAGATTTTATTTTTGTATTTTTCTTAGAATTTACAACACTATTAATCATACGATAGATTCTCCTCTAAGTAATTTTGACAAGCCGTTGACTATGAATAGAAGTACAACGCTTATTATACTTTTCAGCATACTTATTGCTACCGAAATGGAATAGCTGCCTCCTCCCATTGCCAGATTGTATACATACAAATCCAAAACCTGTATTGTATTTTTGTTAAAGGCATTTTGGAAAACATAATACTGTTCCATTCCGTTATTCAAGAAACTAGCTATATTAAGCATAAGTAAAACAAAATATGTTGGCAGCAAACTAGGTATAGTAATATGCCTAATGACCTGAATTCTTGTTGCTCCATCTACTTGTGCAGCTTCATATAGAGACTCATCTACGCCTGAAAGTGCCGCAATGTACATGATAGCTCCCCATCCAAGCGACTTCCATGTCATCCATAGCCACATTTTTAGCCATATATGACTTGAGGATTGTAAAAACATTATTGGTGAAGATATAATTCCCATACTTTTTAACAAGGTATTAAGCATTCCTTGGCTGGAAAATATGGAGAATGCTATAGAAAACACCAATACCCAGCTAATAAAGTTCGGAAGCGTTGTAACTGTTTGTACAAATTTTCTAAAACGAACATTTTTAATTTCATTCAAGAATATGGCAAATATCATCGGAAGCCACGAGAATAAAATAGCTATGCCACTTATTCCAAGGGTATTCATAATAACCTGCAGCAACTGGTTAACCTTTACTTGATTTTTAATCATTGATTGAAACCACATTAATCCTACGAAATGTGATCTTTCCAATGGAATTGGCGGTTTATAATCATAGAACGCATAAATCCATCCATATAACGGATAATAAGAGAATATTCCGATTAAAACTATAAACGGAAGTATATACAAAAACTTTTTTATGGATTCAAGCCTTTTTTTATTTCTAACTAACTCCATTATTTTACCTCGCTTTTTATTTTGTTATACACTATCGACTAACACTAATATACTGTTTAGAAGTCTTTGATTTTGGCAAATACATAAATAAACCGATTACAATATTCGAATAAAAACATTATGCAGATCAACTTCAATGAAACTGCTGTTTATAATTTCTAATTGTTAAGAGATCGTTAATGCGCATGTTTTTTCTGTAAATTAACATTTTGGCTGCTATTTGACTGTCAAACATATAAATATATATATTTATGAGCCACTGTTGTTCAAAAGGTCCTTATATAGCAATTATACTTAACGAAACCGTTTAAATAAATTGCTCATTTCTAAGATTAAATTGTCCATTTTTAAGATTTAATCATGATTTTTTTATAAACTCCTCCAAATGAAAAGGATTTAACTTGGTCATTAATCCAAATTAAATCCTTTTTTCATCATCATATTTTCAATATTCAGCCCATTCGCAATATATAAACTGTTAGTTTATTTAACTGTCACTTTAGTACAAACCTCAGTCAATTTTGAATTTAAATCTCTTTCTTTTGTCATATTGAATACCGGTATACCCTTTTTATTAAAATGAACCCTATGCATTGCAGAGCAGCGTGTACCAAAGCCTACAATTTCTTCTTCCCCGTGATACATAATCATAGTATTGCCATCATAATCTCGGAAGAACGAGTTGTGTCCAGGTCCATATACGCCGTCTGTGAAATAATAAGATAATACTGGAGTACCTGCTTTTGTCCAAGCATTTACATCTAAGTAGTCACTGCCGCGCGGTATACTCAAAAGTCCCAGAGCATATGTATAACCGCATGCCGCTCCTCCCGAATATGTAATATATACCATATCATCTGTAACAAGAGCATATGGACCTTCATTATTGATTGTTCCCTGAATGTTTTCCCATCCGTATAATGGTCTTGTAAGCAGTACCGGTTCGCTTGTTAGTACGGTGGGATTCTTTTCGTCTATTGTAGCAATATATATCATTGAGCCGGTGTCTAGTGGTTTTCCGATATGCTCTCTGTAGGACCAAACCACACATGAAACACCATCAGCCTTGAAATACGTCATATCCAAGCTTATACCTTTTTCGGCCAAAAAGCTTCCATCTGCACGTCTTACACGTACAGGTGTAGTCCAATCCTCTGCTTTCATAATGTTTCCGCCTTTTTTCAATTTCATCATATGGCATTGAGGTGCCCATTGCTTTCCACCCACAGCAAAAAGTATGAACAGCTCGTCACCAATTACATGAAATTCAGGAGCCCAAAAGGTCTGAATGAAATTCTTTTCTTCGTCTAAATCAAGAATTACAGCTTCTTTAAATCCCGGTGCAAACAAATCAGCTATTGTATCAGCTTCACGTACATACATTCCGATATCATCCATGTTATCATTAGTGGCTATATAGTAGTAC
>JAEZDX010000200.1 GCA_023417975.1 Bacillota bacterium | reverse complement strand
AAACTATATAGGCAAGCTTCCTAAATTAAAGGAAATATCAATAATGCCACGTATATTCAATATAAATGCAACAATGAAGGCGTTGACGAATTCTACTAATTTAGATGCATCGGCACAGCATGGAGAAGAGGTTATCAAATCCTTTAACAGCCTGGGAGAGGCAGGATATGAAGTAAGAGAATATTCAGCAGGTGACCCTCTTCATAAAATTCATTGGAAGCTTTCTGCAAAAAGGGATGTTTTTATGGTAAGAAAGGATGAGGGTGCTGCAGAGCATAAAAAATATCTTATATTAGATCCATATATGAGAACTGAGACGGCGACAGAAGGCAGAAAGGAAAGTTTTATTTCCAAAATATTATATGATTCAAGTGATGAAGAAGAAGTGCAGCATGAAGAGGCTTCACTTATTCAGGAAAAGCTTCTGGAGGTGCTACTATCCGTAGTAAACAGCATAGTTCATTCTGAAAATGAGGCGGTAATATACATATTTGAAAAGAGGCGATGGATTCCGTTTGAAGTTCAGAATCTTCAAGATATAGCTAAGCTTCAGCACAGGCTAGCGTCCTATGAATTTGAGGATATATCAACCTTTCAAGTTAAAGAAAGACTGCCATTAAACTATCTGCTAAAAAATACAGGCAGAACATCAGGTATGGAGGGTAGAAAGACAGTAATATTTACTGCTAATATGGATAAAGCTTTGTCAGATATTTTATCAAACTGTAAAAGCTGTAATTTGAATATAAACACGCTTTATATTCAGCAGAAAAGTGATGATGATGGAAGAAAAGTTCAAAATTCTGATGGGTTATGGGTAATAGATGCTAAAAGAGATTTAAGTGAAGCATTCTAAAATTAAGTGAAGGAAAGGAATGCATGCCATGAAAAAAAGTATTCGAAATCTAAAATTTAAAATAATACCTTTGCTTTTTTCCTGTAACTGCACTTATTGGACAATGAGCTCACTATTCAGTCAGCCGGTTATACTGACCTTTGCAGCAGTAATACTACTAAACTGTTTTATTTTTGTCTGGTTCGAAAAAATTAAGGGAGAAGGTAAAGAAAGCAATACTCAATTTATAGTGGGAACCATATTGTATATGCTCATAGTATTTGCAGTTATGCTTTTATCTGATAAGCTATATGGCGGTAACTATGTGGATTGGTTTAAAAGTACACAGCCGGGTAGTAAATTTTTTATAGGGTATTGGGTTGTAACTCTGATGCTTTTAGATTATTTCTTTGCCTCAACTGTTTATTATTTTTCAGAAATTATATTCAGGCTGCCGGTACTGTTTCTTTTATCCATAGTTCCATTGCTTCTGCAGACAGTAAATACTAAAAAGGAAATAAGTACATCCTTCATACTATTTCTAATACTACTTTTTTCTCTATATGTAGAAAGAACTAAGAATAGAGAGGGAAGCTCATATTTAAACTCGGGATATAGATGGTATATGGGTGCTGTAACGCTATTTGTGGCTGTTACTTTGATAACTGCAAGTATTATTCCAAAGCCTAGCAAGCTTCCGAGAATGAAGTATGTAAATGCAGTGCTAAGTTATATCTTAACACCTGTAAGCAATAATGCAAAAAATAAGCTTCTTGGAGGGAATGGTGCCGGAGAAATTCTAAGTTCAGTGAAACTGAAAAAAAGCAGTAGCATCAACTCAGTACAGGTTCCGGCAGGAGACAGGATTATATTTGAAATTGATGCAAAGGAGCCCTTGTATTTCAGAGTGCAGACTTGGGATAAGTACAGCAGTAACAGATGGTATGTAGGAAATATGGAATTGGAAAACGGGTATACTATTGAGAGTCAGTCAAGGAGGCAAACTAAACTGGAAACAATGATTCCTTTGCTTGATAAACTGAGAAATAAGGGTATAGTGGACTTTAGCGCACTAAAGATGGACTCAATATTCAACGTACCCTCAATACCTCAAGTGAAAAGCACCGCCTATGTAAAGTCAATAGATTATCCAATGCAAACTTATATAAACACACCTGGGGTCGTTAGTATTAAAGATGAGAAAAATGGGCTTGTCTACATGGATAAATTGGACTCAACTTTTTATGGAAGCCAACAAAATCTAGGTGGCGATGAGAAGTACAAATTGGTATATGTGTCACAGAAGCTGGATCCTAATTCAAGGGAATTTCAATATGTTCGTCTTATGAATAAGGAAAGATATAATGTTATAGAGGATTCTATTCTAAAGCAGCCGGCATTATCTTCGGCTCCTAAGGATAAATCGGATACGCTGCTGACGGCTGGTGAAAAGGCTGTCTTAAGAACAGCAAAGGTAGAAATGGAGGAAGCAGCGGTAAACTTCTTAAGCTTGCCGGACAATCTTCCGAAAAGGATATATTCATTAGCAAATAATTTAACTGAAAATATAAATTCCGACTATGATAAAGCCTATGCTATAGAAAGCTTTTTTCATTCGGGAGAATTCAAATATGATTTAGGGGCTAATAATTCACCTGATGATATGGATTCAAATGACTATTTTATATTTCAAAGTAAACGAGGCGGATGTGTGCAATTTGCTTCCGCTATGGTAATCTTGGCCAGAGCTGCCGGGCTGCCGGCAAGATATGTGGAAGGCTTTGTAGCCCAAGATAAAGATGAAAGTACCGGGAAATATATTGTACGTGAAAAGGATGCCCATGCCTTTCCGGAAATCTACATTTCGGGCTTCGGCTGGATGGTATTTGAGCCTACAGCCAGTGCAGAAGTACAAACCGGAAAAGCGTCTGCATATTTAGCAGGTAAGGCAAAAGGAGTGGGCGGCCTTGCGAGCAGTATAGCTTCACTTTTGAAAGGTTTGCCTATATCTTTCAAAGTAACATTTATTCCCCTGGTGTTAATTCTAACAGTGGCGGTTGTAAAACTAATAGCTGTAATGAGAAAACAGTTTTGGAAAAGAAGGATTATAAAGTACAAGGACAAAAATGCTCTGCAAGATGTGTTCATAGGTATTGAGGCGCTTTTGAGTAAGCTAAACTTAGCAAAAGAAGCTGGCGAGACTCCTCTCGTATACTCAAGACGCATAAAAAATGAGCTTGGCATATCCATGGATGGTGTTACAGAACTATACAATAAGGTACAATATGGCGATGTTGAACCTTCTGAACAGGATATAAAAACTATTGTTACAAAATATGAGGAAATAAGATTATTTGTTAAGAAACTTAAAGGAAGAATAAAGGGCTGGATTATTTAAAGAATTGGCCATAATTAGCGTTAATAATTTAGTGAAGCATCCCATATATATAGGTATAGTACTATGTTATGGGGTGTTTTATTATGAAGAGAGTTATACTGGTGCTTGGACTTCTTTGCACCGCCGCTGCAGTAGTTTTAACTATTTTGTTTAATAATAGCTGCAGCAATATAAAAAATAAAGGAGAGTTAGTAATTGAGCAGTATTATAATACACCCGGAATACAAGGAAAAATATATGGAGATCGATTAGTAGTTTACGATGGCGACCTTAATATAATTGACTTAAAAACTAAGAGCCTTGTAAAGAAAATAGAAGTTCCGGGCAAAAAAGTACTTGGCTTCGATATTTATGAAGATAAGCTCGTATGGTCCGATTTAAGGAATGAAAAAAACAGTGACAAGCTTAATAAAAATCCTGAAATATGTAATAGTGATATTTTTCTTTATAACTTGAAGGATGATACTACAGCACAGATTACCACAGATGGAACTGCTCAGACAAATCCTACTATATGGGGAAACTACATTGCTTGGCAGGATAATCGAAACGATGAATTAGAGGACGATTTTCCCCAGTGGAATATATATCTTTACAACATAGGGGAGAAAAGTGAAAGAAGGATAACTACGGCTGAAGGTGTACATACGAACTGTCATATCTATAACAACAAGCTTATATGGGAGGATGGACGATATGCAAGAGGTGCCCAAAGCGAGCGTTTTGATTATGAACTTCCGTCAAACAATACGGATATTTATATGTATGACATAGATGAGGATAAATACCAGCCTGTGGCCTACGGAAAGTATAAGGAATGCCGGCCTGCAATAAACGCGAATTCTATAATATGGGAAGACAGAAATAATTATGAGCATAATGCGGAAATTATGCTGTATGACATAAAAACATATGCTGTAAAAAATCTTACAAAGGATGCTTATAATCAAATCAAGCCAGTTATAAGCAATGAAGTTGCTGCATGGGTTGATGAGAGAAGAGGTACGGAAAAATTTGATGGTATACCTAAAGAGAGAAGCGGAAATTCGGATATTTGTTTGTATGATATAAGGACGGGAAGGCAGCAGCTCATAGAAGAAGAAGGCGTGCAGACAGATTGCGCCATAACGCCTTCCTATGTAGTATATACTTCAAAAATCAACGAGAAAGAATCCACAGTAAAAGTGGCAAAATACGAAAGAAAGCTTAATGGCTAAAAAGATTATTTTAATTCAGCCACATTTTGAGGAACACCTTTAAGGTATAAGTTAATATTGTCAAATACTATCACAGCTCTGCGCAAAATGGCTTCTTCTGCAGCAAAGGCTATGTGAGGAGTTACAACTGTATTTGGTGTTGAGAAAAAGGGGTGCTCCAAGGAAACAGGAGGTTCAACTTCATATACATCAATACCTGCTCCAGCAATAGAACCGTTTTTCAGAGCTTCAGCCAATGCTTGACTGTCCACAACAGGACCTCTTGCAGTATTTATAAGTATTGCGGATTTTTTCATAATTGAAAGTTTTTGTTCATTTATAAGATTTTTAGTTTCAGCATTTAAAGGAACGTGCAGACTAACTATATCACTTTGGCTTAAAAGCTCATCAAGCTCAACATATCTTATTCCTCGTGAAACAGCTTCTGCTTTTTGAGTTCTGCTGTAAGCCAGCACCCTCATTCCAAAGGCAGAGGCTATTTGAGCTGTTTTTAGTCCAATAGCTCCAGTACCGATAATACCAAGTGTCTTACCGAAAAGCTCATTTTGACTGTAGCCCATTTTTGTACCACCTTTTCTTACTGCAGCATCCAACGGAATTATGTTTCGAATAACAGACAGCATGAGTCCAAAGGCAAGCTCAGCCACTGCATGAGTACTGTAGCCCGCGGCATTACATATCATTATATTTTTCTCTTTACAAACCTTTAAATCAATGTGATCAATTCCTGTAAAGGCTACGGAAATCATTTTAAGATTTTCTGCAGCTCTTATTACCTCACCTGGTAAGGGCATATTTGCCAGCAGAAGTATATCTGCATATTTTACTCTGTCTTTTAATTCGTCAGTGTTTTTGCTTCTTTCGTAATAAGCTGTAAAGTTATGGCCGGCTTCAATTATTTCTTTTGCCAAAGCCTCAGTTTTTCCCTTTGAGAGTCCTATAGACTCAAGCATAACTATGTTCATTTCAAGCATCTCCTTTTACATCTCCTATGTGTACTATTATTTTACTCCTAAATCTGCATCAGCACCAGTGCTTATAAGCTGTACCTCACCGCTGCTGCAAAACTTCTGAAGAGAGTTCCGATAAAGCCTTTCTTAAAAGCTGAGAGGGCTTTATACCGGTGCTTGGTGGAGTACTTATTAACTGCTTAAACAATCTGCTGCCAGGTTTACCTGAAAAAAGGTCCAGTGTATGTTTTAAAGCGTAAAATGCATTTTCTCCTTGTTTCTCAAGACCTTCCACATAGGGAATATACCTTTCCAATACTTCCTTGCGGGAGATGTTATTAATACTTCCTGTAAACAATGAATCCAGTTCACGTAAAAAATATGGATTTTCATAGGCAGCTCTGCCTATCATTACACTATCTACATGACTTAGGTGCTGCTTTACTCCATCAAGGTTTTTAATGCCGCCATTTATTTCAATTTGCAGGTGAGGAAACTCCTCCTTAAGCCTATATACTTCCTCGTAACGTATAGGCGGTATCTCTCTGTTCTCCTTAGGACTCAGTCCTTCAAGTATTGCAATTCTGGCATGTATGATAAACCTGTCAACCAGTGCTTTCTCAACAGTTGTAACAAAGCCTACCATATCTTCATAACGATCAAGTAAAGTTCTTTTAAAGGTATCTGGAAGTATGTTTTTACCGTCAATGCCTATTCTGTGCTTCACCGTTACGGGTTTTGAGGTTGCACGTCTCATCTCTGAAACCATATCGCGGACAAGATCAGGATAGGCCATAAGTGCAGCACCCATACAGTTTCCGGATACCCTATCAGAAGGACAGCCCACATTTAAATTAATTTCATCATAATCCCAAGCTTCAGCCAATTTTACGGCCTCATATACCTCCTTAGGGTTACTGCCAGCTATTTGAAGTGCTAACGGTTTTTCTACATCATTAAAATCCAAAAGCTTTTTCCTATCTCCGTTTAATATAGCCTGACAGGTTATCATCTCAGTATATAGAAGTGCTTTTGTAGTCATTAGTCTGGAAAAGTACCTGAAATGCTTATCGGTTTTATCTACCATTGGAGCAATGCTCACCTTTGGCGTAGGTGTTTTTGAAATATATTCAACCATTTGTTTTTCTCCTGTATATGAAAATTAATATTTTGAATTTGTCAATGAATATGTATAGTATATCACAAAGTATGAAAATTTAGCTTCATGTGTTTCAACACATTTTTACGTATATAGAACACATTATTATAAGACTTACTAAGGATTTTTACGAAGTAAAATATCTAGCGATGAGTAAAAAATCCAATTTTCACGGATTTTTGCGAAGACACAATGTAAAAGACTTATTGTGTTCTATATATATTGGGATTTTATGATATAATAATGTGATATAATATTTTGAAATGGGCTAAAATTTAAATACTGATTATTATGAAAAAAATTTTATAGAAGTGATTCCAATAGGTATATAAGAAATAAAAGAAGGGTGGTGAAGACCGTTATAAGCCAATTATAGCGGTTATATAGGTGAAGAAGAGTTTAAGCTATTATGCTGAGCAAAAAGAAAAAAATGAGAAGCTCAGTCTATCACTTAAGAAGGATATTTCCAAGGTGTCATATTTAAGACTGGCGGATTTCATTTTAGGGATTGTAGTATCTGCGTATACATATACTTTGGCTCATTACACTATATTCGGTATAGTAACAGTGCTTTGGATTGGACTGTTCATTTATTTGGTTAAGCTTCATGAGAACCTTATGAGAAGAAAAAAGTATACTGAAGCGCTGCTGGAAATAAATAATAGAGGTATAAGCAGAATTAATGGAGAGTGGAATAAATTTGAAGATGATGGCAGAGAATTTTTAGATGAGGAGCATCCCTATTGCGGAGATTTAGATATAATGGGACATAACTCTCTTTTTCAATGGTCCAATACTTCAGCCACTTTTATGGGAAGAATCCGTCTTAGGGATTATTTACTGAAGCCATTAAAAACCAAAGAGTTAATAAAGCAAAGACAAGAGGCTGTGAAGGAGCTGGCAGGAGAGATTGAGTGGAGGCAGCAGCTAAATGCTGAAGGTATGCTGATTTCAGATAAATCTAAACATCCGGAAAGGCTTTTGAAGTGGGCACAGGAGAAGGAAGAGAGGCCAGGAATATTTTCCTTAATTATTCCTAATGTACTTACTGTAACAATTCTTACTGTGATTTTTTTAATGATATTTACTAAGGCAGTGTCATATAGATATTTATTGGCGGCTATAGCTGTCAATATATTGGCTCTTGTTTACGGCAGCAAGGATAGAAATAAGGTTTTGGACACCGTTAATCAATATAAGGATGGTATAAGAATATATGAAGCTATGATAAAGCTCATAGAAGAAAAAGAATTTAAATCGGAAGCCGTAGGAGAACTTAAAAAGAAATTTTTTGCGGATAATGGAATAAAAGCATCGGCAGTTATAGGTGAACTAAAGTCAATAGCAGACCTGCTGGCAGACAGAGCCAATATGGCTTATATCATAATTGATATATTGTTTCTTTGGGATTATAGAAATGAACGAATGCTTAAGAACTGGAAGACGAAATACGGTAAGTATCTCCAGGGGTGGATAGAGACCCTAGGAGAAATGGAAGCATTATGCAGCCTGTCAAATATAGCCTATGAAAATGAAGAATGGTGCATGCCCGAGGTTAATAACGAAGGAATGGTGTTTAAAGCTGAAGGGCTAGGTCATCCTCTGTTGGGAGATAAGAGAGTATCAAATGATGTGACAATGATGGAGAAGGGTAGTGTAGTTCTTATAACCGGCTCCAATATGTCAGGAAAAAGCACATTTTTAAGGACAGTGGGCATTAATTTAGTTATGAGCTACTGTGGAGCACCGGTATGTGCAGCTAAATTCTCCTGTACTATGATGGATGTATACTCTTGCATGAGAGTAAGTGATAATTTGGAAAAAAGTATATCCTCCTTTTATGCCGAAATCCTAAGAATTAAAATGATAGTCAGCGCTTCAAAGGAAAACAGAAATATTTTCTTCCTGCTTGATGAGATATTTAAAGGAACAAATTCCATTGACAGGCATCAGGGAGCGAAGGTTCTGATTAGGCAATTGAGCTCACAGGGTGCGTCAGGGCTTGTTTCAACTCATGACCTGGAACTTGGTGAAATGGAGAAGGAATCCTCAAAAATATCAAATTTCAACTTTCAGGAGTATTATGAGAACGGAGAATTAAAATTTGATTATAAATTAAGAAAAGGAGTGTCGACAACAAGAAATGCCATGCATATTATAAGGCTGGCGGGCATTGAAATACAATAATTTTTTACTTAAGGAGAAATGTTATGCGATTTAGTTTGAAGGCTTATAAGGGGCTTCCCCGAAATATGTATATTTTGTTTATTGCTCAGATAATTAATAGGTTCGGGGATTTTGTAATGCCCTTCCTCACATTATATCTTACAATCAAAATTGGTTTGTCAGAGCCTGTAGTAGGCACAATTGTTATGCTTTGTTCTGTTATAAGCATGCCTGCATCCTTGTTGGGAGGAAGAATTGCCGACAGATTTGGGAGAAAGAAAACCTATCTATATGCTCAAAGCATAGCAGCACTATCTTTGCTGCCTTGTGCTTTCATAAGAAATCCGGCGCTGAATGTAAGCTGCCTTATGGTTACTTCATTTTTTCATGGTTTTGTTCGGCCGGCCATGAGCGCCATGGTTACCGACATACTTCCGCCGGAGAAGAGGCAGGCAGGATTTTCTCTTCAATATCTTGGTATAAATATTGGAGTATCCTTGGGACCCATAGTAGCAGGTTTTCTATTTAATAATCTATTGCCAGTACTATTTATAGGCGATGCCATTACTTCACTTATAGCACTATATTTAATTGGTGCAAATATAAAGGAAACTCATCATGAAGGTGCAAAGCAAAAGGCTTACACCGAAGCGGAAAAAACGGAAAGAGGAAGCTTACTCCAGGCATTATTGAAAAGACCTCAATTGGCAGTCTTTTTCGTCATATACATAGGCTTCAGCTTCATATATACACAGCATCAATTTGCATTACCTCTTACCTTAAAAGAAGTTTACGGTACAACGGGCCCAACTATATCCGGGTATCTTATGAGTATAAATGCAATTACTGTTTTAACCTTAACAGTATTCATAACATCCTTTACTAAGAAAAATCATGCACTCATCAATATGGCGATGGCAGGAATTATGTATGCTGTAGGATTCGGAATGTTAGGATATGTAAAGGGATTTCCGCTTTTCGCACTTTCAACAATTATATGGACTACAGGCGAGATCTTGGTAGTTACGAACTTTGGTGTATACGTAGCAAATAATAGTCCAAGTAATTACAGAGCTACCTTCAGTGCTTTAGGTTCTATAAGCTGGTCTGTAGGCGGAGCCTTTGCCACCTCCCTTGGAGGACTGTACATACATTCCTTCGGGCTAAATGCACTATGGAATCTTGTAATTATTATCGGTCTTGCTACTTCCGTGTGTATGCTTATTCTTCGTAAAACGGGGACGGTTCACAAATTTTTGTCAAAAGAAGAAGCGGTTTAGTGGGGACGGTTCACAAGTTTTACACATTATTAAGGTTATAGAGATATAAAAAAATGTTGCAATGTGGCGACATTGGTATATAATTTCAAAAAAGGTATTGTGTTAATAAAAGTTTTACAATATAATAGTTATATTGATTTACAATGATTGGAGGTCGTTTAAATGAAACTTGGGAAAACAGCGTTACAAATTGTAGTGTCTGCAAAACTTCATATTAATTTAGTAAACGACCTTAGCGCATTCATATAGGTTTCTTTGTTGAAAGTATGGCCGCAGGTAGTTTACCTGTGGCTTTTTATACTATAAGGCATATGAAGAGATTTATGTGTAAGTGTACATTGCGCTGTCTGTCAGTTTTTGAATATGATGTGTTGAAAAATTTCATTGTGTTTACTGCAGGAGAAGAGATAGGTACATAGTAATTGAAAGCCACGCTGATATTTTCAGTGTGGCTTATTTATTGTATTTAGAATACCCCAGGTTATACCTGGGGTTCCAAAAGGCTTAAAGCTATGAGTAGAAAAAAATAAAACCTCCGATGTAAAATGGAAGTAGGTTTGCCGACCACACCCAAAACAAAGGAGGTA
>JAEZDX010000368.1 GCA_023417975.1 Bacillota bacterium | reverse complement strand
AATGAAATTGTAAGAGAAAAATCGAAGACGGAAAGAGCACCGGGCTTTGCAATAATAACAATTTGCACTACCGGAGAAGGAAGTGCCCAAGTAATTAAAAAATTTATGGAAGGGCAGCTTAAATTTGATAATAATCTGCTTGCTATAATAGCTTTAGATCTCACTGAAAAAAACACCATATATACAAAGCTGCGAAATATCAGTAAAGAAAAAAGAATTTTATGTATAGTGAGTCCCTTTAAATTGGATATTGATATTCCTCAATATGGGTTGGAGGAAGTATTGAGTCTGAGAGCATTAAAGGTTATACAAAATATTATTGATTTTGAGACAACCTATATAAAAATGGGTGATACCCTCAAAGAACATCTGACAAATGTGGATGGTGAGGACGTATTTATGAGCATACGAAAATTTATGTCAGATGTGGAAGAACAATTGAAAGTGAAGATTGACCCGAGTGTTTTAATTGGGGCTTCCTTACATATAGGCTGCATGATAGATAGAATAATCGGAGGTCTTCCCATTGTTGAATTTGAAGAAAAGAAGGAATATATGTGGAGAAACAGCGAACTTTATACAATAGTTAAAAGGGCATGTGAGCCAATTAAGGAGAAATACAATATTGATGTATCCGACGACGACATATGCTTTATTATGCGTTTTTTCAATGATTAGAAATGTTTTTTAAGCTCTTCCGTTGGGATATAATAAATGCGCCGATTGGCGCTTTTTTCTTACTGTTTATAAAACACTAATAGCAGATTATAAAACACTAAAACACTACTCTCATATTTTGGTGACATTCTTAAAATATGCAAAACACTAACATTATTTATTAAAACACTTTTCCCCCTTGTAATTTCTTAAAAATTATTAATTTAATTTGTTTTGCACAAGAATTGTCAATCCTCAAAGGTGAATTAAAAATTAAATTTAGATAGGCAGTGTTTTGGCACGGTATTTGCTATTAATAATTATAGATACAAATTTTTAATGTTTAAAGTATGTATTGTAGTTTAACAAAAAGGAGGAAGTAATATGGTTAATATTATGCTAGTTTGTGCTGCAGGAATGTCAACAAGTCTTCTCGTTAAAAAAATGAAGGACTATGCTGCAACAGTAGGCAAAGAGGTTAATATCTGGGCAGTAGGAGAAGCAGATATAAAAGCTAATTGGGAAAAGGCTGACATTATCCTTCTTGGCCCACAGGTAAAATATCAGGAACCAAAGATTAAAGAAATGGTTCATGGCAAAGTCCCGGTTGTAGTTATTGACATGGTGTCCTATGGCACTATGAACGGGAAAAAAGTATTGGAAGATGCATTAGCTAAATTAAGCTAATGAGTCTATAATAAATTTAACAAGGGGGAAGTTTTATGCAAAAGTTTATTAAATGGATGGAGAAACACTTCATTCCAGTAGCTGCTAAGATCGGCGCCCAACGTCACTTAGTTGCAGTCCGTGATGGATTCATAGCATTGATGCCGCTTGTAATGGCAGGATCCTTGGCTGTATTATTAAACAACGTATTCCTTAAACCGGATGCTCTTTTTCCACAAAAAGTATTTAACTTAAATCCTGACACTAGTGGTTACTTAAAGTTTACAGGAAAATATCTTGTACCCGTAATGGGAAACATATGGTGGGGAACCTTTGCAGTATTGGCACTGGTTTTGGTTTTCACAATTGCGTATCAACTGGCAAAGTCCTATGATGTGACTCCGTTATCCGCAGCAGTAGTTGCAGTTGCAGGATTCCTGGCATTAACTCCTCAAGGTGTTAATGTTGCGTTACCGGAAGGTGTAAAGCTTGCAAATGGAGCTACAACACTAGGAACCTGGGGTAACTTTGGTTGGCAGTATTTTAACTTCGGCGCATTGCTGACAGCAATTATAGTTACATTAGTTATTACTGAAGTATTCGTTAAGCTTATGAAGGCAAATATCACCATTAAGTTGCCTGATAACGTTCCCCCGGCAGTAGGCCATGCATTTGCTGCTATAATTCCTGGTACAGTTGCAATTATAGTTGGTTCACTTGTACCGCTTATTTACACAATAGCAAATTCAAATTCAAATTTATTCGACGATATGACCAAGTGGGTAACAAATCCGTTTATGCATTTATCACAAAACCCATTCTCAGCAATTATTTATGTATTATTGATCCAAGTTCTTTGGTTCTTTGGATTACATGGCGGTAACATGGTTGGCCCTATCACTAGCGCTATATATCTGCCGGCTGTTGCAGCTAACGCATCCGGTGCACATAATGTTTTCACATCTGTATTCTTTGACGCCTTCGTACACCTTGGAGGAGCAGGTGCTTCATTAGCTCTGATAATAGCAATATTCATTGGTTCCAAGAGAAAAGACTGGAGAGAAGTGTCTAAATTTGCTGGTGCTGCGGGAATATTCCAGATAAATGAACCACTTATGTTCGGATTACCTGTTGTATTGAGTCCGGTTTTAATTATTCCATTCATGGTTGTGCCTGTAGTACTAACTTTAATATCTTATTTAGCCACAATTTCAGGCATAGTATCATATACAAATGTTATAGTGCCATGGGTAACACCGGTTGGTATCAATGCTTTCTTGGCTACTTCCGGAGATATAAAAGCTGGTTTATTGGCATTAATAAACCTAGCAATAGCTGTAGTAATATACTATCCATTCGTCATTATGGCAAATCGCAGCGAAACAGTAGAAGAATAAGGGAATCATACATCAGTAAGAGAAAAGAGGACTTCCTCTTTTCTCTATTTTAAAAGATCTATGGAGGAATGCAAAATGGACAATATGGAACTAATCTGTTTTAAAATGATTTCAGCAGTAGGTACAGCAAAATCTATGTATATTGAAGCTATTCATGCAGCTAAAAAAGGTGATTTTGAAAAAGCTGCTTCCCTGATTGATGAAGGAAGCAATATTTATGCAGAAGGACATCATGCCCATGCTGAACTGATTCAGAAGGTAGCCGGCGGGGAAAAAATTGAATTTAACTTAATACTGCTTCATGCAGAAGATCAAATGATGAGTGCAGAAACCATTAAAGTAATGGCTGAAGAGATTATAGATTTATATAAAAAAATATAATTATGAAGAAGAGAGTGTAAAAATGGAACTTAAAGTACAATTAAAAGTAAGTGCAAATGAAGTATTTGAACAGCTTCTGAATTATATTTCTGAAGATATAAAAAACAGCACAAGTAAAAGTGTAGCCATTGATAAATTACAAAAGGATTTTTCTTATAAAAAGATCCTGAGAAATCAGCTTGGCAATGAAGTACCGGTGAAAGTAATGATTAGTGAGCTTAGTAGGCCAACCAGGTATAGTGCATGCATTGAAAACAAGAAGGGAACAAACACCATTGATTATATATTAAATGATATAGATGAGGGGGTGGAAATAACCTATAAGGAGACCTTCAAATCACCATCAATACTTCAAAGCTGGAATTACTTTTTTGCATCCCTTATTTATACCGGAAGAAGTAAAAAGAAAATGAGAAAACAGTTTGCTTATTTAGAGCAGCATATACTTAATTCAAAAGATAACTCATTAAAAAAGGAGGGTAAGTAATGCCAAGACTGGGTGTTGCCATTTATCCGGAACATTCAACTAAAGAAAAGGATATGGAATATCTTACACTTGCAGCAAAGTATGGCTTTAAGAGAGTGTTCACCTGTTTATTAAGTGTGGAAGGTAAAAACATTGATGAAATTAAAACAGAATTTAAAGAGATTATAGGGCATGCCAATTCCTTAGGCATGGAAGTTATACTTGATGTGGCGCCTTCAATTTTCTCTAAGCTGGGTATAACTTATGAGGATTTAAGATTCTTCTCTGAGCTTGGAGCTGCAGGCATTAGGCTTGATGAGGGCTTCGATGGCGCAAAAGAAGCATTCATGACCTATAATCAATTTAATCTTAAAGTTGAAATTAATGCCAGTATGGGCACTAAATATATGGACAATATTTTAAGCTACAAACCAAACAAGGATAATATTATAGCTTGTCATAATTTTTACCCTCAAATGTATACGGGGTTAAGCTTTAACCATTTTGAAAAATGCAGTAAAAGTCTTAAAGAGCTGGGGTTAAAAGTTGCAGCTTTTGTATCAAGTCAAAATGAAAATACTTATGGACCATGGCCCGTAAACGAAGGACTATGTACGCTGGAAGAACACCGTTTTCTCCCGGCACATGTAGCTGCTCGGCACTTGTTTGCAACAGGTTTCATTGATGATGTGATTATAGCTAATGCCTATGCAGCTGAGGAGGAACTCAAGGAATTAAGCAGAGTGAACCCTGCTAAGTTAACCTTCAAGATAGAGCTTACAAGTAAGGTCAGTGATGTAGAAAAAGAAATTATCTTTAATTTTCCCCACTTTGTCCGCGGTGATATGAGCGAGTATATGGCCCGTTCAACTATGTGCCGTATTGCTTACAAGGATGCAGATATTGCGTCGCATCACACTGAAAATTTAAAACGAGGTGACGTCGTAATTATTAACAACGAATATGGAAGATATAAAGGGGAGCTTCATATTATCTTGAGGGATATGCCCAATGACGGCCGTAAAAACATAGTGGGACGTATACCAGAAAATGAAGCGATGCTTTTAGACTATTTGGAACCATGGAGAGCATTCGATATTATTCTGTAAATAAAAGCAGTCAGAGGGCAAAGCCTTTGGCTGTTTTTGTTTGTGAAGCATGTTCAAGCATATTCATTATAAGATAATCCATGGATTCTATATTTTTACTACATTACAATATACTTGTATTTCAAAGAGGTTTAAATTTCGCACGGTATCATTTTTTAAATTACTATATTAAATTGGAAGTTAGATATCAATAGGGAGGAGAAAACATATGTCAAATATTCATGTGAACCAAATAGGATATAGGCCCTTGGATAAGAAGGTATTTGTTTGCAAAGGGATTGCTGAAGAATTCACTATTATAAATAAATTGAATAATGAAATTGTTTTTAAGGGAAAAATGGATAAGCCTATGTATGATGAAGCTGCGGATGAAACAGTAGTGCAGGGAGACTTTACAGAGCTTACTAGTTCGGGTGAATATTATATATCTGTAGAAGGTCTGGGAAATTCCTATTGTTTTGTCATTGCCGATAATGTATATGAGAACGTTAAAGACGGATTATTAAAGGCATTATATTTTCAAAGATGCGGCATTGAGCTTGAAAAAGAATATGCAGATAAGTGGAGTCACGGCATATGCCATAAGAGGGATGCCATATTATACGAAGCTCCGGATACTAAGGTAGAAATAAGCGGAGGATGGCATGATGCGGGAGATTACGGGCGTTATGTGGTTGCAGCAGCTAAAGCAGTGGCAGACTTGTTATTGGCTTATGATTTTTTTCCAGAGGCTTTCAATAATAAGATTAATATTCCGGAAAGCGGTAACCATTTGCCCGATATATTAAATGAAGCCAAATATGAGCTGGAATGGCTTTTCAAAATGCAGAACAAAGAAACCGGCGGAGTGTATCACAAGGCTGCAACGCAATTTTTTCCCGGTATGATTATGCCGGAGGAAGATGCTGCTCCAATTGTGATATATCCTGTTTCAAGCACTGCTACAGCAGATTTTGCAGCAGTGATGGCCTTAGCTTCAAGGGTTTATGAGGACAAAGAGAAAGAATTTGCTGAAAGGTGTCTTGGCGCTGCACAAAAAGCATGGAACTGGTTAGAGAATAATCCTGAAGCAAAACTATTTAAAAATCCACCGAATATGGATTCAGGTGAGTATGGAGATAAAATGGATTTAGATGAAAGATACTGGGCAGCAGCTGAACTTTACAGAAAGACAGGGAAGGCTGAATATCATGAGTATTTAAAGAGGGTCTTTAGCAATTTAATGGATACAAATTCTTTTGGGTGGTCAGCGGTAGGAGGGTATGGTACCGTTGCATACATGTTTACAGAAAGCTCTAAGGTAGATGCACGTATATATGAAGTGCTGAAATCACGATTTATAGAACGTGCCAATACCTTTGTCAGCATAAGTGAAAAAGATGGATATAAGGTTACTAGCCTTCCTCATAAATATAGTTGGGGCAGTAATATGGGTTTGCTTAATAATGCAATGCATTTAATAATAGCCAATATTCTTGAACCTGAAGAGGCATATGTAGAAACAGCAATACACCAATGGAATTATATATTTGGGGTAAACGCACTAAGCCAATGTTATGTTACCGGATATGGTTCAAAACCAATTGTGCACCCCCATCATAGACCATCTGAAGGGGATGGAATAGTTGAGCCTGTCCCGGGCTTGGTATCTGGAGGACCCTGCAGCGGACTGCTCGATGCTGCAGCTAAAAGAAGCTGCAGCGGTATGCCTCCTGCAAAGTGCTTTATTGATAATGCAGAGAGTTATTCAACCAATGAGATAACTATTTACTGGAACTCACCGGCAGTATTTGTTGCAGGATTTTTAAATAGAGATATTAATATTTAAATTGGGGTAACTAATGTAATTAAAGGGAGGGTAATAAAGCGAAGAGGAAGTGTCAAAGATGAAAAGTAAATTAATGGGGGCTATATGCTTGTTTTTAGCAGCATCAATATGGGGTGGAATGTTCGTAGTCAGCAAATATGTGCTAAGTTTTATTTCACCCATTACGCTTGTTTGGACTAGGTATGTTATTGCATTTATAGTTTTGTTTATATTACTCATATTTTCAAATAGAAAAAAAGGTATTAAAATGACAGTAAAGAAAAAGGACTTGCTTCTCATAGCGTGGATTGGTTTTGTAGGCTATTTTGCTTCCATATGCCTGCAATTTATTGGAACAAAATTATCAGATGCTCATACCGGTTCTTTAATTACGGCTTCTACTCCAGTATTTGTAATTTTGTTTGCAAGGTTTATACTGAAGGAACAATTTACTAAAAAAAAGATAGCAGCACTACTTATAGCATCCTGCGGTGTTATTATTATCATCGGATTGGATTCAGCGATGATAAAGCATTTTTGGGGGAATATTGCATTGGTAGGAGCAGCCGTTACTTGGGCGATGTTATCTATCTATGTTAAAATAGCCTCAAAGAAGTTGGATATATTAACCGTCACTACTTATGCAATGCTATTTGCCATTCTGTTTACAACGCCTTTCATGTTATACAGACATGAAAATGTAGGTTTAATAATAAATAATGGACAGGTACTTTTTGGAGTTCTATATATTGGTATTGTATCAACAGCTGCAGCATTTTTCTTATGGAATAAGGGCATTGAACTGATGGATACAGGAATCGGCTCCTTATTTTTATTCTTCCAGCCGGTTACAGGTTCGATTTTAGGTTGGATTTGTCTCGGCGAACAACTGAATTACAGCTTTTTTATCGGAGGAATGCTAATAATTATGGCTGTACTTATTGCCTCAAAAAGCGAACCGGCTTAAAACTGTAACCTGTCAGCTTGAATTATACGTTTTGTATATTCGATAAATTTCTTGGAAGCAGGTGAAATACGAGGCAATGATTTTACTCCTATACCTAGGCTTCGGAAGGAATACGGATCTAATGGAAGAGCTGTAATCTCATCAGAAATGTCCTTAAGCATTAAATTAGGAAGTATACTGATTCCCAAATGGTTTGCAACCATAGATATAATGGCATGATCATCAGTTGAGGAAAAGCGAATGCATGGAGTTACCTCCGCTTTTTTTAGCGCCAGATGTATGTCATAATCGATGCCGAAAGCAGATATAATAAATGGCTGATTGCTAAAGGCAGAGATAGGGTAAGTTCTACTTTTTGGTACAGGAAAGTCTTTAGGTAATATGGCCATAAGCGGATCATTTTGAAGAGGAAGCCAGTCAAACTCCTGAGAGATTCTACGGCTGCAGAAACCGAAATCCACAGCGCTGCTTTCAATCCAAGCCTCTATTTCATCGATTCCGCCTTCCTTCATATGTATATCGATGTTGGGAAAGTCCTTCTGAAATTCATATATGATTTTTGGAAGCCAATTTATAGAGATACTGGAATAGGTGCCAATGTTGATGGAACCGATAAGAAGACCGTTTAGCTCGTTTACAGCTTGCTCCAGATGTGAGTTTGAGGATAAAATCTGACGGATAAGCGGAAGAATTCTTTTGCCGTTTTCCGTCAACGATACTCCGCGTCTTGTTCTGGAAAAAAGGGGGAAGCCCATTTCATCCTCAAGACCTTTAATTATATGGCTGACGCCGGATTGAGTATATCCAAGGCTATTTCCGCTTATTGTAAAGTTTCCTGTCTCTGCTACATGGGCAAAAAGCTCGTACTTTTTTAGGTCCATAACATTTCAGCTCCTTTAAAGTAAAAAAGTGCTATTTTTGTATACATTATAGAGTAGAAATTTAGAAAATGTATAACTTAATACAAATAGGTTTAAACTTTGATAAATTCACTTTATAAGTGTGAAAATTTTAATGATTCCTCAGTTAATGCATGAAAAAACTTAATAGGATTACTAAAAAGCATAATGGATGTCACAGATGATCACTGTGATGGCTGTTATGCTTTTTTGCATAGCTCTGACATGATAAAAAGTAATGACAGACATGGAAAACTGTAATTTTACTATTTTCATAATGTGTATTACTATTGTATAAACAGTTGAGAAAACCAAATGTTAACAAGGGAAAAATAGGATATTCATAAACGAATTATTGTATATTTATACGGAAACGGAAAGGAGAAAGGGCATGCAAGTGTATAGGTTTTTGATGAAACAGCATATAGGGTCACCTGCAATTGCGGTAGTCAATATAGGAGATATAGTAATGCGCGGACAGCTTATTGCAAGAAAAGCTCCAGATACTATAGGCTGCAGCGTTCATTCCTCAGTGAACGGTATAGTAACAGCTGTAACTAAGGAATATATTGAGGTTGAAAATGATAGCGCAATAAATACCTTTGAATATGTAAAGCTGCAGGAGAAAACTCCATTGGCATTGGTGGAGGAAGCCGGTGTATGCGGACTTGGCGGTGCAGGGTTTCCAACCTATATAAAGCTTTCAAAACCACTGCAGCAAGGGGGAACAGTTATAGTAAATGCAGCAGAGTGCGAACCTATACTTGGTCATAATATCGCTATGCTGGAGGAAAAGGCGGAAAAGGTAATTCGAGGCATTAACATAGTAATGGACATTGTGCATGCAGCTAAAGGCAAGCTTGCCATTAAGCAAAAGCACGAGAAGGCTGTGGAGGCATTGAAGAAACATCTTTCAGGAAATGAAATTGAAATATGTATACTGCCGGATATGTATCCTATGGGGGAAGAAAGAGCCATTATCAGAGAAACGGAAGGAGTGCTTCTTAATGTTGAGCAGCTTCCTTTGGAGGCCAATGCTGTAGTACTCAACGCTGAAACAGTTTATAGGATTTATGAGGCGGTGGATGAGAAAAAACCTTTCATCGATAAGGATATTACGGTGGCAGGAAAGTTGAAAGGTGAATTGATTCAAGTATTTCGTGATGTTCCTTTAGGTATAAGTGTAGATACCTTGCTAAAGAGAGCCGGAGGTTGTTACCCGGAATATGGTGAGCTTATTATGGGTGGTCCTTTCACAGGTAAAAGAACAACAGTGGATTCGCCTATTC
>JAEZDX010000011.1 GCA_023417975.1 Bacillota bacterium | reverse complement strand
CGAAGGTAATTTCCCATTCATTGTGACATTCCTCACCGTTTATTGTAACCATTGGATAAAGGGCGCCCTTCATGCCAAGCTTTTGGGCATTTTCCTTGGCCTTCTCCAAATGGTTGTATCTGTATATCAAAAGATTTCTTGCTATAGCTTCCTTGCTGGTACTTAAATAAAAAGGAAGACAATAAGCTTCCGTATCCCAGTAGGTAGTGCCACCATATTTTTCACCGGTAAAGCCCTTTGGACCTATGTTAAGCCTTGGGTCATCACCGGTATAGGTGCAATTAAGCTGAAAAATGTTAAACCTTATAGCTTGCTGAGCTGATATATCTCCGGATATTACTATGTCACTTTCCTTCCAAATGCTTGACCACTTAAGTTTATGTGCCTGCAGCAGGCCGTCAAAACCTACGGAAGAGGCATTTTTAACAAGGCTATAAGCAGTACTTACCAAGTCACTTTTGTCCATATATCTGTCGCTTGTTACGGCTATATATTTATAAAGAGTAGCTTTGCTTCCACTGTTACATTTTATATTAATCACATTGGCGGTATATTGCTGCTTAATTATAACTTCAGGCTCTGCAGCAACAGGGGTTCCGTCTATTGTTACGGAATAATTACAGGCCCAGGTTACTGTAAAAGCTGTCTTCTTTGTCTTTTGAGTAAGGTGGAAAATGCCCTTACTGCAGGCTTTGTCAACTTCATCCCAAAATTTTTCATCATAATTAGAATCTTCATTTTGAACATCGCCATCCAAAAAAATTGTAAACTCCAGGTCTGCACTATGATTTAAAGGCTCCACACTGTAGGAAATTGCAGCAATTTCCTTCTTGTCCATGCTGAAAAATCTTATTACATCAAACTTTGTTTCCCGTCCAAGGCTGTCCATTATTACAAAGGATCTTAAAATACAGCCGTTTTTCATATCTAAGGTTCTGCTAAAGCTCTTTACAGCAGCTTTAGCTAGATCAACCTTTTCGCCGTTAAGCTTAACCGAAATTCCAATAAGGTTTGTAGAGTTCAGCACCTTCGCAAAGTATTCCGGGTATCCGTTTTTCCACCATCCAACTCTTGTCTTGTCAGGATAATAAATTCCGGCAATATAAGTACCTTGAAGGGTGTCCTCGGAGAAATCCTCTTCAAAGTTACCCCGCATACCGATATAGCCGTTGCCTATGCTCATGAGACTTTCATAAAGTCTGTTTTTATCTATATGGATACCTTCTTCGATTATGTTCCATTCATCAGCTTTTACGTATTTAGCCACAAACTCACCTTCCCGCAATATTAATAAAGATTAAAGCGCATCAGCAATGGGCGCACAAGTAATAAAATATTTCATAGAATAGTATTAATATATCATTGAGACAATGGCGGTGCAACTACAATTTACTGAAAATTCAATACAAGCACCGTGGAAAAAATTGTTAAGATTTATGAAATAAAAAAGGAAAAAATTTCATTATATAGAATATATACAATATGTGGAAATAATTATAAAGCAAGGAGGGTATTATGAGTACATTATGTTATTGTCTCCAATGCAGAAGAGTGTTTAATGAGGGTGAAGGATGTCCTTATTGCAAAAGCACAGAGATAAAGGAACTAAGTAAGGATTCTCCTGTAAACGTTTTGGGAAGCAAGCTGAAGGGTAAAGTATTAAAGATGGAAGACGGAAAGGCAAGGCTACTCATTAGAGATGAAAACAACGAAAGATATATAAAGGAATTCGAGGCCGACAAGCTGAGAAAAATATTATAGTAGTGTAATAATTACAAGACTCTGTTATAAAATAATACAATGACAGAGTCTTTTTTTGTTTATATTAATGAAGTCTTTTCTTTGAATATGTGAAGCAATAATGTTGGAGGCAATATGAATAATGGTGAGGTGTTTTTAAGACTGCTGCTATCTGTAACCATCGGCGGCTTTATCGGCTATGAAAGAGGCTTGAATAACAGAGCTGCCGGCTTTAGAACCCATATACTTGTATGTACCGGAGCAGCAATAACATCTATGATAGAGCTATACTCCTTAGAGAGCCTAAAGCAGATAATAGCCGTAAATCCGGTACTTACGGGAAGGATAAATGCGGATATGCTAAGGCTTGGTGCCCAGGTTATATCCGGCGTTGGATTTTTAGGAGTCGGAACTATAATACATGAAAGAGGTTCGGTGAAGGGCTTGACTACAGCTGCCCGCCTGTGGGTTGTGGCCTGCATAGGTATTGCGGTGGGGTTTGGCTTTTATACACTAAGCCTTATGAGCTTTGCTTTTGTGTTTTTTGCCTTGGTGCTTTTAAAGAGCTTTGAGCACAGGTTTATAGATAAAACCCGAAAGGTTAAGCTTGAAATAGTATTTGATGAGAGAAAGGTTCCTATGCTGAACAGATACTTTAAGGACAACGGTATAAGAGTGAGAAATATTGAATATGCCCTTGAAGAAGATGAGGCGGATAATCACTGCATTTATACCGTAATAATACCTTTAAAATATGATATTGATACTATAGTGGAGGAGCTGTGCCATGCTGATTATATAATAAGCGTTAAGTTTGTGCCGTAGAGAAGGTCTACAGCACATTAAACAGCAGCTTTACGGCCGCAGCTAAGGACATAGTAATAAAAAGAGGCTTAATGAACTTTGAGCCTTTTTTCAAAGCAAGCTTGGATCCTACTCTTGCTCCTAAAATCATAAAAATAGCTGCAGGAATTCCATAGGAAAGTATTATCCTCCCGTTGAAAGCGAAAATAATAAAGGAAACTATATTGCTAGTAAAGTTTAAAAACTTGGCAGACCCGCTGGCATGGAGAAAATCAAATTTAAAAATATGAATAAGTGCGAAGATTAAAAAGGAGCCTGCTCCAGGCCCGAAAAAGCCGTCATAAAAGCCTAAAAAGCCTGCCATTAATATGCCTGCGGTAATATTTAACGGAGTAAACTTCTTAAAATTATATTGTGAACCCATGGATTTAGAAAACAAGCTGTAAATACCGACAAAAATTATCATTATAATAACAAGGGTATAGAGAAAATGCTCGTCTATTTTTAACACTGTATTAACGCCTATAACAGCACCAATCAGTGTGAAAGGAGCAAGTATAAGCATTAGCTTTTTATTTATCTTTCCGTGCCTCATAAAATTCATGGTACTGGTAAAAGAGGCAGTAGAGGAGGAAAACTTATTTGTACCTAGGGCGTAGTGCGGATCAAGCCCTGCAATCAAGAAAGCAGGAAGACTAATTATTCCGCCGCCGCCGGCTATGGCGTCTACAAAGGCAGCACAAAAGGAAGCACCGCAAAGAAAAGTCAGCTTTAGTATATGTTCTATCATATGTATCACCTCGAAATTATTAAAGAAAACAAGGTATATTGTATCATATTTACTTATGAAGTGAAATGTAGTATAGTGGTTAAGAAATTGCCGAGAAAATTGGTAAAACTTAATATAGTAAGCTTGATTTTTAAGGCTGAATGAACATAGGAAGGATTGATTTTTCATGAAAAAAGGAATTCAATATGAATTTGACATAGTAAGTACGGAGTTTCCTGGAATGGGTATAGCGTTTTTGGAGGATAAGAAGGTTTATGTAAAGAATGCCTACCCGGGACAGAAGGTTGGGGCAAGGATTTCAAAGTCCAAAAAGGATTATGCAGAGGCTAAGGCAGTGGATATAGTTAAGCATGCAGATTACGAAATAGATCCTCCATGTCCGCATTTTAATTACTGCGGCGGATGTACTCAGCAGTTTGTGCCGTATGATAAGCAGCTGCACTTTAAGGAAGTACAAGTACTGGACCTTTTTAAAAAGGCCGGAATAGAAGGCTTTGAATTTGAAGGTATAGAAGCAAGCAGTGAGGAATATGAATACAGGAACAAGATGGAGTTTACCTTCGGGGACTTTGAAAAAGGCGGAGAGCTCACTTTAGGAATGCATATGCCGGGAAAGAACTTTGGCGTAGTTACTACAGACAGCTGCATGCTGGTGGATCAGGACATAAGAAACATAGTGAAAGCTGTAGTAGGGTATTTCATGGAAACTTCACTGCCTTTCTATAGAGTTATGAAGCATGAAGGCTATTTAAGAAATCTAGTTGTGAGAAAGTCAAAGAACACCGGAGAAATACTTATAAATCTTGTAACCACCTCACAAATAGATTTTGAGCTAAAGACTTTTACGGAAATACTTATGAACATGGAATACAGCGGCAGTTTGAAAGGAATTCTCCATACAATAAACGATTCTCTTTCGGAAATTGTTGCTGCTGATAAGGTTGAAATTTTGTTCGGTGGAGACTTTATTATGGAAGAGCTTTTAGGGTTAAAGTTTAAGATAAGTCCATTTTCATTTTTCCAAACTAACTCCTTAGGTGCGGAAAAGCTGTATTCCATAGTACGTGATTTTATGGGAGAGGCTGAAGATAAAGTAGTTTTTGATTTGTACTGCGGTACAGGTACTATCGGCCAGATTGCTGCAGCAAAGGCAAGCAAGGTAGTAGGAATAGAGCTTATAGAAGAGGCAGTGGAAAGTGCCAAGGAAAACGCTGCACTAAACGGCTTAACGGACTGTGAATTCATAGCCGGAGACATTGCCAAGGTAATTCAAAATGTAACGGAAAAGCCGGATATAATAATATTGGACCCACCAAGAAGCGGAGTGCACCCAACAGCCTTGGATTATGTTATAAGGTTCAACGCACCAACTATAATATACGTATCCTGCAACCCGAAAACTCTTGTTCAGGACCTTAAGGTACTGGAGCAAAGAGGGTATAAGGTAGAAAAGGTAAAGGCAATGGATATGTTCCCGCAGACACCACATGTGGAGACGGTTGTTAAACTATCCAAACAAATTAACGGTTAGAGGAAATTATAATAATGTTTTAAATAGTTTTACTACGAATCTGCTACCAATGAAACGGATTGGTAGCAATTTATTTTTTTATTACTAAACTTTCAAATAAATCTACTGTATCACTTTTCGTCTTTTCAGTGACATGAGAATATGTGTCTATAGTAATAACTAGTTTGATTGGAGCAAAACTTTTCTGAATGTATTTTATGTTACCTCCAGCCTCAAGCAGCATAGTTGCATGAGTGTATCTTAAAGAATAAAAATTGAAATCAATTCCTAATTCATAGTTAACAACTCTACTTAAGTACTTAAGCATAGCTATAGTGATATTCTCACCAATTTCCTTAGTACAAACAAAATTGAATTCGTTGCAGTATTCACCATATTTGGTTAATTTTCATTTTGGTATAACTTTTGAATTTTTAATATAAATATTAGGGTTTCACCAGTTTACATAGTCCTGTTAGGACTCTTTGTCTTTCGAGGACCAAATTCAAAAACGCCTTTAATTTTATATTATATGTTACATTATGGGATGATTAGAAAATTAACCGGTATATTCAGCAGTGGAATACTAATGATGAAGTAAGTTTTAACACTCCAACAGGTGAAGAAAGTGACCGGGAACTCGTGGGTTTTATAGAAGGTGCTAACTGAGGCTTTAAGAGAATGATAAGGACAAGTTATATCGGCAGCAGTTTAGGTATAAAGTAGAGAAGGTTACCGGTCGATTACATAACACTGAAGGAAAGAGAAATATTAAAGCTTCACTATGGATGGGATGCTAAGGAAATGTCTCTTTCAGAATTAGGCGCTCTATACTGCGTATCAAAAGAATGTGTTTTACAAATGTAGAATAACGCACTAAACAAAATCAGATATTCAAGATGGGGAAGAATAAAAGCAAAGAAGCATACATTCGTAAGAGAAGACGTGCTATGTATAGCATATCTGATACCATCGAAAGTATTAGTTTTTCTCAGAGATACTTAATTGATGAGGTGATATAATGAAGAAAGATGAAATCATAAAGATAACTGAAGAATGTCTTAAAGGCGTTCCGGATTTAAAGAAGCGTATAAGGCTCATAGACGTTGCTTTAAAGAAAGATACCTATGACAACTGCTACAGTAGAAGAACTGCAGCAGGAACGAAATAAGCTCCATAAAAAGCTATCAAAGATAATTAGAGCAATAAGCAGATTAGATGAAGAAAACCAAAGGATAATATGTTATAGATATTTTGAACAGTTAAAATATGCGGAGATAGCCAGGCGTGTACATGTTGTAGAAAAAACAGTACACAGAAGAATAGACAAGAGTAAACTAGCTATAAGCCGGCTGTTATTTGGATTTGAAGATGAATTTTTCAAGTTAATATATGATGTGTAAGAAGTATCCATGTAATATGGGTACTTTTTTACTTATTTATTTGTTGTTTAATTTGAGTGTTTTTTAAAAATTAGGAGGAATCTGTAATTATGTGTAGAAATTAATAACATTAAATAGAAACATGCTAAGAATGTAATTAATTTGTGTATAGTATAAAATAGTAAATATAAGAAAGGAAGTATAATATGAACGATGAAAAAAATCTCATAGATAGAATTATTTATGATTCTTTCCTCGTATCCAAGGAAGCAAAAAGAACGGAGCTCATTCCTAAATCACCAAATCCATTAACATTATCAAAGTGGTATGCTGAAGAGATTAAGTGGGCAAATTCACAAATCGATTTTGTTGAAAAAAAGAATGATGCTATATGTACATGCACTAAAGGCTGCCATGCTTGTTGCAGGCAGGTTATCATGATCAGTTCCGCAGAGATACTTGCTATCAAACCTTATTTAGCTGGATTAACAAGAGAGCAGAGGAAAGCTCTGTTTAGTAAAACTTCTGAGATATGTAAAAAACTCAAAGAGAATGGCATAGATGATAGTAATATACTATATTTAGGTGAAGAAGCGTGTATAAATATTCAGAAAAGATATTTCGACTTAAATATAGAGTGTCCATTATTAGATAAAACTGGGGCTTGTTCGATTTATCCAGTTAGACCTTCACTATGCTGGTCGTATAGGAATTATGGGGATCCTAAGGAGTGTGATAAGTCTTATAGTGTTGAAACTACAATTAAATATGAAGACTGGGAGAAAATTATTTTTGATAGGCTTTTGATAGTTAAAAAGCCAAGTAGAAAAGGTATGGGCATGTTGCCCAATGCATTATTAGAATTACTTAAAGAAATGATATAAGAAATGGAGAAGATAAAATTAATTATATAGTAGTGTCTTTTAGCTTTGTTTAGAAAACTAAATTCAAGAGAAATAAAGATACTAGAGGATAGTAACAGGAGATTTGTTGTTAAATATATAGAATATTCAAATCATAAATTTGAACTAAATTTTATTCAAAGAACATATTTTTGAAAATATTATACTCCAATAGTATAATGTAGCTAATACAATATTATAGGAGTGACGTTATGAAAAAACAGAGTTTATTCACTACTGGATACGAGGGTGAAAATATTCACGACTTTATACTGAAGCTTTTAACTAATAAGATAAGTGTTGTAATAGATATTAGAGAAATACCTCTTAGTAGGAAGAAAGGGTTTTCGAAAAATGCATTAAAGACTATTCTAAATGAGAATGAAATACACTATATACATTATAAGCAATTAGGTAGCCCAAAGAAAATAAGGCACAAACTTCATGAGGACCGAGATTATGAAAGCTTTTTTAATGAATATCGAAGTTATATAAGCGGGCAATTAAGTGTATTAGATGAATTAAAGGAAACTATTAATTCCGGGAATGCGTGTCTTCTATGTTTTGAAAAGGACCATAAAACATGTCATAGAAGCATTGTTGCCGAAGAATTGAATGATAAGGTATATAATAATACATTAGATATTATTAATATATAAATAGTAATTGAGGGGTTGAATAATAAGTGAGGGAAAAATTAAAGGTACTTATTACAGTAAAAACCTATCCTATGCCGTCAGATAAATATGACGAATTAGTATGTACTGCTGGGGTTTTAGAAGATGGTACGTTTATAAGATTATACCCTATAAATTATCGTTCAAAGCCATATGATAATTGGTATAAAAAATATCAATGGGTAGAAGTAGAGGTAGAGAAAAATAAGAAAGATTACAGACCAGAAAGTTTTAAACCTATAGGGGATTTGAAGCCTATAGGCGAAATAGTTTCAACTAAAAATAACTGGAGTGAGAGGAAAAGTATAGTCTTAAAGAAGTATGGTCCTAGTATGTGTGATTTGAACAAGACGCTGCAAAAAGACGTGTCTCTAGGTATCATTAAGCCTAGAATAGTTGAGGATATAATTATAGAAGAAACCGAAAGACAATGGAAGCCTCAGAGGATAGCAAATATGATTCAAATGAACATGTTTAACCAACATGAGAGAAACTTAGAAAAGATACCTTACAAATTTAGATATAATTTTAAGTGTATGGATCCGAATTGTAAAGGTCATAAAATGATGATTGAGGATTGGGAGTTAGGACAATTATATAGAACTATGAGAGACTAGTATCATGATGAGAAAGTGGCGTGTGATATGGTTAAATTTAAGTTTTTGAACGATATTTGTGGAGAGGATAAAGATACATATTTTTATGTAGGTACAACAATGCCTAACGGAACTTGGGTGGTTATTGGTACTTTCCATCCTAAGTTAGAAAATATCAAATTTGATATATAAAGCTGTAACTTGATAATGCAAACATCATAAATTTATTAGGAGGATTTGTATGATTAAAAATAATCAGCATTACATACCTCGTTTTTATTTGAACCTTTTTACTGATCCTGATACACCATGTATTCAAACTCCATATGTATGGATATTTGATAGAGAAAGTGGGAATGTTAAAAATAAGGCACCTATGAATTTTGCATATATTAAGGGATATAATAATATTGTTGACAAGAATGGTAAAATATCTACAGCAGTAGAAGAGGAGTTTCGACTAATAGAGGATAAAGCAGCTAAAGTAATGAGGAAAATATTAGAATTAAAATATATTAATAGACGAGAAAGACAAGAGATGTGTAAGTTTGTATGTTCTATGAAGACACGAGTGCCATTGTTTAGGAATTTTTATAGAGAATCAATTGAGAAGCAAGAATATAAAGTACAATTAAGGGATTATGTTGAAAAGCATAAATTTAATATCAATATAGACGAAGCACCTTTAAAACTCGAGATGGATTCAGTTATTAGAGTAGTAAATCAATCAAGTCATTTATTAATGGGTATGTTTTGGTCATTATTAATAAGTGACGAAAGTTCATATTTTATCACATCAGATAACCCTGTAATAATAAAAGACAGCAAAAACCCCTCTTTTCATTTAGGATTTTTATCAAGTGAAACTGTTGAAGTTTTTTTTCCATTAAGTCGTAAAATGTGTTTGCGAGGTACCTGGATAAATAAAGGGAGGTTAATAGAATACATTGACAAAGATGAAGTTGCGAGCATAAACTTTGAGGTTTTCAAGCATTCATATAATTACATATATTCAAGTACTAAAACAATAGATAAGAGAATTTATATGTCTAATTATGCTATTAAAAACGGACTACTTAAGTAACACTTTAAAATTTAGATTAGTAGTACTACTACTAATCTGCTACCAATGAATAGAGCTATAAAAAGATTTATATTGTTTTACTTAAAGATACAAAATCAATTAAGTTTCCTCCAACCGTTGAGAATAAAGAGTTGTAATGATTTATGATAATTGGACAAGTTTTATAAAACCTCTCGGATGAAACAAACACCGCATGTGGAGACGGTAGTAAGGATAGCTAAGAAATAGGATGATAGCAAAGGGTTAGAGGAATCTAATCCTTTTTTCTATATGTGTTTTATGTTTCCTCAGACTAGGGTTGGTAATGGATTTTAAACCCTCGGGGGTACACTTTTACGCAAATAAACAAATACGCAGAATGATTGATTGTTATGCGTAATAGTTTGTGAAAAGTTAGTATTGGATCCTAAATATTGGGGACTAGTTAATTCAATGGAAAGTGAAATAATAATAAAGATACATTGAATATTATACATGTAATGAACGTTTCAATTTGTTAGGTAATGGTATATAATAGGAATGTAAAAATTAAATATAAGGTAGGTTACAAACACATGGAAAAAAGAAATACGGAGTACTTCGTAAGAGAGTTATTAATTGAAAAAGGATATAGGCATCCTAATAAGGTAACAGATATAAATGATCCAGTTTTTGAAGAACAGCAATCTACAAAACAAGCTATAGCAACAAGGCTTGCTATAAGGAGTAAAAAAGGTACAGGAGAAAAAGGTTCGCCAGAGTTTATTCTATCTAAACATAGTGATGATATTGTAATTATTATTGAATGTAAGAAAGAGATTTCAAGACTTAAGAGTAATGACTTTACTAAGCAAGAGAATGTTCAGAATTATGCAGTTGATGGAGCTATTTGGTATGGCAAAGCGTTATCAGATATTTTTAACGTATTTTGTATAGGAGTGGCTGGTACTGAAGAAGATAAATTGGATATTGAGACATATTTTATTCCAAAAGGAACAAATGAGCCACACTATTTTAACTCTTCTATACTTCATTTTCATGATTATGAAGTTGCATTAAAGGAAGAAGAATTAAGAGAAGAAATAGATGAAGAAGAACTTAAGAAGCTTGCTGATGACTTGAATGATTTAATGAGGGACGAGTTTAAGCTAGGAGACCAACAAAAGCCTTTACTGGTGAGTTCTATATTTCTTGCTCTTAAAGATGCAAGTTTCAGGGCTTCTTATAAACTTATGAAGAATTCCTCAACACTTGCGAACTTTATTGAGAGTACAATAATTAGAATGCTTAGTGAGAATGAAACACAACAAATAAAAATCGATGCTCTAATTTCAGAGTACTCATTTTTAAAAACAACTCCACATCTTAAATCTGTAAAGTTATGGGATACAAATGATATAAGACCTAATACAGCTCCACTACTATTTATGATCAAAGAATTGGAGAATAAGTGTTTTAAGTTTATAGAGAATAATGAAACCACTCTTGATATTATTGGTTTATTTTATTCCAAGTTCTTAAAATATACTTCATCAGATGGGAAGTCTCTTGGAGTTGTCTTAACGCCTCAACATATTACAGAATTATTCTGCAATTTAGCAAATGATGGAAGAGGATTAAACCCAGAGAAAGATATAATATTAGATATTTGTGCTGGTACAGGTGGATTTTTAGTAAATGCGATGCACCAAATGGTTGTAAAGTCTAAAAATAATCTTGATTTAATAGAGGATATTAAAAAGAAGAGAATAAGGGGAATTGAATCAAAAAACAATATGTTTGCGTTATTATCTGCAAATATGATTGTTAGAGGTGATGGAAAGTCAGGTATACAATTTGGTAGCTGTTTTGATAAAAAGATAATACAAGAGGTAAGAAAAGATGGAATTCCAACTGTAGGGTTAATGAATCCACCATATAGTCAGAAGAAGAGTGATGAATCAGAATATCATTTTATCCTTCAATTGTTGGATTCTTTAGATGTTGGTGGGTCAGGGGTTGTTATAGTCCCGATATCTTAGGCAACAGCTCTAGGCAAGCAGGATATTGAATATAAGAAGGCCATTTTAAAGAAACACACTTTAAAAGCAGTAATGAAGTTGAATGTCTATCTATTTGGTGAAAATGCTTCAACACATACCTGCATAATGGTATTTGAAGCACATAAGGCACATGATAAAGAAACTACACCTGTATGGCTTGCTAATTGGTCAGATGATGGATTTGAAGTGTTAAAACACAGAGGACGCGTAATGATCAAAGATTGGAAAGCTATACAAAATCAATGGCTTAAGGACTATAGAACGAAAGTAGTAAGGGATAATTATTCAACTATAATTAATCTTGACGAAAATGACGAGTGGATTATAGATGCGCATGTTGACACGGATTACTCAAACTTGTCTAGTAAAATGTTTACTAAAGCAATTAGAGACTTCTATGCAT
Source organism: Bacillota bacterium (assembly GCA_023417975.1). Classification (GTDB taxonomy): domain Bacteria; phylum Bacillota; class Clostridia; order Clostridiales; family Clostridiaceae; genus JAEZDX01. The sequence goes on along the minus strand of JAEZDX010000011.1, from coordinate 5,035 downwards.
TTAAAATTCAGTATCCTCAGCTATTTAAGGAAGGTAAATAATTATGTTTAAAACTAAAACTAAATCCTTCTATATTAGTGAAGTCTTTAAGTTTGAACGAGGACAAAGGTTAATTAAGTTGGACCAATTAAAGGGTGAGATTCCTTACATTTCATCTACAATGCTTAATAATGGTGTTGATAGTCTAATTTCAGAACACTCCGTAAACAGAAAGACTAGAAAGAAACCTAAAGTGTTTGAAAATGCCCTTACGATTGCAAATAGCGGAAGTGTTGGAAGTGTTTTTTATCACCCTTATAAATTTATTGCATCAGACCATGTAACTGTTCTTAAATTAAAAGAAAGAGAACTTGATGAAAAGATAGCTTTATTATTAAAGGTTTTATTAGAACAGAAATCCACACAATACAGCTATAATAGAGAAATTTCTAATGTTAGAATGGAAGCAGAGAAAATTATCTTACCAGTAAAAGAAGATGAGAGTATTGACTGGCAGTATATGCATAGTTTTATTGACTTAGAAACAGAGATAGCTAAAATAGTACAAGAGTATGAAAACATAACTGTTAATGATGATTCTTCTAAAATTGACACATCAGATTGGGACTGGTGGAAAATTGAAGAATTGTTTGAAATCAAGAGAGGTAAAGGAATAGTTAAGCAGTCCAGAGAAATAGGAAATATACCTTATATTAGTGCTAAGAATAACAACAATGGGCTTGAACAATTAGTTAATACCGATGATTGTATTTACCAGAATGTACTAGGTTGGGTCAATGATGGAGATGGAGGGGTTGGATACTGTTTTTACCATCCATATAAATTTAGACCATCAAATCATATAACTGTTTTAATTCCAAAAAGTTTTACTCTTAATGAACAATTAGGATTATTTATCTCCAGTATCATTACATTAGAGAATGAGAAGCATTCTAGAGGGTTTTCAATTAACAATTATAGGGCAAATAAAACAAGAATTAAATTGCCTACGATATATAAAGAAGGGCTAAAGATTATTAATTATGAATGGATTGAAAACTATATTAAGGGCTTAATAGTTAGTAGGAAACCTAATATTGATGCTCAAACTACAATTAGATACAATTCAGATATAAATAAAACAGATTGACACTGCATAACCGGTTTAGTCTAGTAATTAAAACCTAAATTACAGTCAATTTAGCAGTGAAAATGTAAACGGTAGTCCATACGTACCTCGTATTTAATATGAATTTTTGAGATAATTAGATAAACTTTAAAAAACTAATAGTTTTTTAAAGTAAATAAACTAGTTTTTTTTGGAGGTGCTAATGGATAAGATTACTCATGAATGCGCTTAGTACAGTGGACCATCATTGTCCGCGAATGCCGCGGCAGCGGCATGGATGTTAAAGCCTGGTGTCTTGAAAACAATATTAATGAAAAGCAGTTTTATTATTGGCAGCGTCGCGTTAGGGAAGAAGTATTTGACACTATGAAAAAAACTGAATCTCTAAGTAAGCCAAATTTTGTGCAACTTCCAATGCCTGCTAAACCTTCAAGAAATACATCTTCATTTATTCCAGACATGATTATTAGCATCGGAGATAATGTGCTAGAAATCTCTAATACAACCTCGGAAGAATTGATTTCTAAGGTTTTAAAGGTGATATCCGATGTTAAGTGATGCAGTTGGCTTTGAAAAAGTCTATATCGCCTGCGGCTATAGCGACTTGCGTCGCGGCATTGATTGATTTTCCAACATGATACAGCAACAATTCAAACTTAATCCATTTATGCCAAGTATTCTCTTTCTGTTCTGCGGAAGAAAGACTGATCGCGTCAAAGGGCTATTATGGGAGGGTGATGGATTTCTTCTTTTGTACAAGCGCCTCGAATCAGGAAAATTTCAGTGGCCCCGTAATGAAATGGAAGTAAAAGCTATATCGTCTCAACAGTATAAGTGGTTAATGGAGGACTTTCTATTGAGCAGAAAAAGGTCATTAAAGTACTTACACCCGATAGGGTTTTATAGTAGATTTATCCACAGCGAAAGCGCAATCTTCAAGGGTTTTCCACAACTTTTAGAAATTGCGTTTTTTCTATTGTTTCTGTGTTTCAGATGTGGTATCTTGATCATATGATAAGAAATATACAGAAGCAGAACTAATTAAATATGATAAGGAAGCTATCATTTCCATTTTTTTAAGCATGTAGCAAATGACAGAAAAACTATCTCTGATTTGTGCTGAACAGAAAATTCAGCTGAAGCAATTAAATCAAAATATGAACTTGATTTTAGAGCAGTTTAACATTGCAAAACAGCAAAAGTTTGGTCGTTCTTCAGAGAAAATAGTTTGCGATGGTCAGTTAGGAATGGATTTGTGCTTCAATGAAGCGGAAGGCACTATTGAACTTAAATACGTTATAGAGCCTGAAATGGAACAAGTCTGCCCAAAACCATATAAGCGCATGAAATCCAAGGGTAAGCGTGATGAAGATTTAAAGGAACTTCCGGTCATAGTCATCAACCATGAATTATCCGAAGAAGAGCTGAAGGAACGTCTCGGCGACAAATGGAAGCGTCTTTCGGATGAAGTTTATAAAAGGCTTGCCTTTCGGCCTGCAAAATTTCAAGTAGAGGAACACCATGTTGCTGTTTATGCAGGTATTGACAATGAGACTATTATCCGCGGTAAGCGGCCAGTTGATTTGCTGCTCAATAGCGTTGTTATGCCTTCACTGGAAGCTGCTATCATGAATAGTAAATATGTCGATGCTATACCGCTATATCGTTTGGAACAGGAATTTTCAAGAAATGATGTAGTTCTTAGTGGATCCGTCATGGCTAATTGGACAATTAAGTGTGCAGAACGATACCTTTCACTTCTTTATGATCGGCTTCATAAAGAGATATACAACTGCAAGGTGCTACAGGCAGATGAGACGCCAGTTTGCGTTAGCAAAGACGGACGATCTGACGGTAGCAAGAGCTATATGTGGGTCTATAGGACCGGGAAAATGCATAATGCTGCTCCTATTGTGCTCTATGAGTACCAGAAGACACGCAATGCCAGCCATCACAGTGAATTCTTGAAAAGTTACTCAGGCACAGTTGTTACAGATGTATACCAGGTTTATCACAGTCTCGAGAAGGAACGTGAAGACCTGAGAATTTTGGGTTGCTGGTCACATGGTCGAAGACGGCTTGCAAATGTTGTAAAGGCTCTTGGACAAGAAAAGGCCAAAGGAACACTTGCATAGGACGCGTTGAAACAGATTGCCGCTATATATAAAATAGAAGGCTTATTAGCCGAGCTTTCGTCAGAAGAACGTCAAAGGCAGAGACAATTGTCAGTAAAGCCACTGGTCGAGGCTTTCTTCGCATGGATAAAACAACATCAAAATGAAGTTCTGCCTAAATCAGAAACCGGAAAGGGTTTCACCTACTGCTTAAACCAGGAAAAATATCTGAAAGTGTTCCTTGAAGATGGAAATGTTCCTGCTGATAATAATGCAGCCGAAGGCAGCATTCGAGGCTTCTGCATTGGCAAACGTAACTGGCATCTGATTGATACAATTGATGGAGCTAAGGCTAGCGCCATAATTTACAGTATTGCAGAAACAGCAAAAGTCAACAACTTAAAACCCTATAATTATTTTGAATTGCTTCTTACAGAAATTCCGAAGCATATGGAAGACACGAATCTTGATTTTCTCGATGATCTTCTTCCATGGTCAGAAAAACTACCTGTTGAATGTAAAAAACAGAATCAATAATTAAATTAGCCGCCAAAATGATGCTAATTCAATGTAAGTACGCATGGTTTTGCGTGTACGTGAAAATTCCATGATATTTGCTTAAATTTGGATAGTATTAAATTATTTGTTTTAAATAGTTTGTAAGTAATTATGTGCAAAATTACGCATGTTTTTGCAATGAGCATGCATAGGCTATCAATTTCTGGACTGCACAAAAATGTATGTAAAACGACATGTAATTTTCTTGTATTACGCTAAACATGTATTTAGTGAAGTTTTAATTACTTAAAGAATCTAAGAAGGAGTAAATGTAATATAGAAACGGTTAAATAACGTATAAGGGACTGTAAACACCTTAATATTGGTTGAATTGTTATAAGAAGATAGGTTGCACATACATACAAATCTTTATAATATATGAGATAATTTTTAGAGTTTTTTGAATCTATTGAAAAGATTTAAAGTGATTTCTATGGGTGGGAACTAAAGAAATTAAATCAAAAATAAATGAATATGGATTTTCAGTGAATATCATGCCAAGCGGGTTGACAGTTGTTAACTATAATTTATGAATATATTATATGGACATGTCAATACTTCCTTAATGGAGGTGATTATATGGCTATTAATTATTTTTTGAAATCATATAATCTGAAAAGTATTGGGAAGAAATTTATTTTATTATATGTATTAAATATAACAGATATATTATTTACTCTATTTTTACTTCATACAGGGCTATTTGATGAAGGAAATGTTTTAATGAAAGAAGTAATAGACAATAATATATTAAGTATAATTATCAAAGCTTTACTACCTATAACACTATTAATAATAATTTACCTAAGAATGCAAAAAGCTACTATCAAACAACTTTATATAAGCAATATAGTTATTATAGTGTGCTTGGCATTATATTTTTTAATAAATATATCACATTTATTTTGGATCGCAGTGTATATATTTATATTTTATTAAAATAGCTATTCAATATTTTTGTTGCTTGTTGCTCTGGAGTAATACCACTACTCGCAGCTAATTCATACAGTTTGATTGCAACTGAATCCTGTAATTCAATTCTTAGCATACTGCTAGGATGTTTTTCTGTGATCGCAGAAACATTAACTTTCACTGTCTCAATACCAAATAGTTCTTTAAAATCTGTTATTGATATATTAATACTTAGAATATTGAAAAGCTTTAAGATTGTTTCATAATCAGGAATAAAATTACCTTTCTCCATACTAGATATATAATTTGATGATTTTCCAATTCTGTTTCCTAAGTCCCGACC
>JAEZDX010000631.1 GCA_023417975.1 Bacillota bacterium | reverse complement strand
TTGGCTCTGACAGTCTATACCATTGTGGCTACAATTGTATATAAAAATAGGTAGTATCTTTGATAATTAAAGTTCCTTTTAATGATATCCAAATGTTATTTTGATGTTCAATTATAATCTGATTTACTGCAAAAATCATTTAATCCTGCTGCATAAATATAGATGATATAATGTAAGGTTGCAATGTAATCAAATATTATGAGTGAAAGTATAATTTCAGCCTGTTTATAATTAGAATTCTGCAATGAGAGAAATACTCCTTTCAGTCAAATCAAAAGCCCAAAGAACATTGAAAGTTACATCTGAGATATTGCTGGCTTTGTGTCCTACATTCAAAACATGGGAGTAGAATTTCAAGGAGAACTCAAACTATTCTATATCACAATCACAAGTTTCAGAAGCTACCTCATTGAAAAACAACATGAGACAGCTGTCATCAACAAGAAAATCAACAACATACAATCATTCAATAGTTTTTTGATGAAGAACAACTATACAAGTGAATGCGTAGTGGATATGTTAAAATATGAGTATAGGGAAAAGTAAGAAGATTTACATGAAAGACCCAAAAGAAGCATGGTTTTGGTTGAAAAGAATAAAGTAGTAAGATAATTTATGAAAAGAGGGGTCTGTTTAAGGATTACCAAGTCAGATATTACACGAAGTGAAAGTGAAAATAAAATAATAGGAAATATGAACTGTTAGAAGAAGTTGGCAATTGATTCGTATGAGGAAAAACTTTACGTACGCTTAGGGGAGGTAATGATTATAAATAAGTTTAAGAATATTGATGACATGAAGCTGAGAACACGAAAAATACTTTTCTATTCGTCTAGTTTTTCATCGTTAGCGGTAAGGTTACTTTTATTTTTAGTCTGACGATATACTTGTTTTTTTGTACATTTCTTATATCCTGAAAGTGTAATAGCAAAATTTATGTACTTATTCTGTTATATAGGAATAGAAGCTATTTTATTCACAAGAAGAATAGCACTTAAGAATCAATTGTTTTTAAAAAGTTTATATGAAAATCGTACTAATAGATTTGCAAAGCGGGATATAGTCTTTTCATTGATTTTTGGTATGGCAATCATCGTTATTACGAAGCTTTTAGATGGACAACCACAAAATCTACCTACAGATTACTATGAAGAAATATTTCATACTATTGTAGCGCTGACATTTTGTATCATTGCAATTACGTTTCATATACATAGTCTTGCAAAATATATTTTTGTTGAATGTAAGAAGCAGATGCAGCCATTAAAAAAGACTACAAGTATTAGATAAAGTTAGTATAATAATTAACAACTGAAAAGTATATTATACTTACTGCATAAAAGTAAAGAATAAACTGCATGGCTGTAGTATCATCAAATTTCAATTTTCAAAGGCATCTTTTGCTGTAGCTACAGGTATTTCCGATGATGTTGTCTTAGTTGATACATACGTAATTGATAAAACGTTCAATGCTATTCCATGGATTTCTTATATATATGGAAAAAATGGTCTTAAATATGCTGCGGGAGATGTACTTGATAGATCCAATATGGCAAATATGATCCAAGTTCTTTTAAAAACCTTAGCCGCAGATAGTGCGACTATTAAATTTTAGGAAGGTAGAAATATATGAGATTACGTAAAATAGATTATATAATTGGTTTTTTAATATGCTTTATATGTGGGATTATTGCTCCTGACTTTCCAATTAATATAAAAAGCTTTGTAATGTTGATTGTTTCCTCATTAATATTTGCTGTGGTGTTTGGAGCAATAACCAATACTCTAATTAAAAAGAAACAAGTCTGAAGAGATAATTATAAGTATATTTTTGAGAAGTCTTAGAGCAACTAAGAAATTTTATTATTTACAAAGAATTTTATAGATTGAACTTTGTTTGCACATTGTAAGAATAACGTTGTTAGTTTGAAAGATGAGAATAGATTTAGGCCGATTTTAGTATCAGAGGATGTTTATGGACGTGATCTTATTATAAGGAAAAGTAATACATCCAGTAATCAATATGAAGTTAATAAACTCGTAGGAACTTTTCAGATATAACAGAAGCATTCCAGAAACAGCTATGCGTTCAGCAGGAGATGCTGTTGTAGCTATAAAAGTAACTGTATCATTGATGGTGGTACTATGAAAATTCACTTTATGACAAGAAAAAGTAGGATATACGGAGGATAATTAGAGGTGCAAAAGTTAAGAGAATGGATTAGAAATTTATTTGATTATTCTGGCAATGAGAGTTACGGAATATTATACGCTATAATCGCCGTTATATCAATTGTGATATCAAAAAGTCTGGGATATAAAAGTGTTGTAGCTATATCGATTTGTGGAACAGTAATAGTAACATTAGGATTAATATTTCAATTGTTTAGAAAGGACAAAATAAGTAAAAACATACTTTTATATCTCTTTGGTAGCGTCTTTCTAGCCTTTACAACTAGAATGGTATATTTATTAAATATGTACTATACGCAAAATGATATTGGAAATTTCGCATATGATGTTAAAATTTATGTCGTTGCAATTGCATTATTAATAGATCTGATTAGTGTGATATTCTTGCTAATAAAGCAGGTTTCCAGAAAAGGCAAACTAATCTTAATAATTATTATGATATATATGTCACTTATAGCTATTATAACAATACTATTTTTACCATCCAGGATTTAACGATTCCTAAAATGAGTGCAAAAGCCGGATTTGTTAGATATGCCGGAAAAGTAGGATTATTGTCAACTTTATCTATAGGAGCCAGTACTATAGATGATTATTCTAGTTACAGTGGCTGTTGCCACTGGTGTAGGACTTGGATTCACACTAATTGGTGAAGGATTAAAGAAGCTGTTTTTCTAATATTAATAATTGTATTTAAAAGAAAGCTGATGAAATGAAAGAAGACTAAAAGATGAAGAAAAATATGAATACTATACTAATCGCGGTTACAATCATAGCTATGCTAATAACTAACTAAAAGTGATTAATGGAGTTTACAGAGGCAATGTTAAGGAATACGAGGGAAGAGTTGGACAATCAATTGGCATCAAGATCTTACACATCCAGTTACGCTTATTAATCCTGTTAACAGGAAAAGTAACGGTTCAGTCAGAATTAATAATACTATTTGATAGGGGGATTCTATATAACCTTCTACTAGATTTGAGGTGGATAGAGAATGTTTAAAACTATAAAAATTTCTACAGAAGCATTTGATGGAAATAAATATTATAGGTATTTTCCAATGTACATTGCTGGTGATTATATTCTATTAAGAAAACATGTGTTTAATTCTGAAAGCAAAAAATCTTATCTGATACCGCTAAGACTGGATATGAAAAATCAATCATATGAAGTACTTAGTAGTAAAGATGAGGAATTTGTTGAAATGATACCTATACATCATAGTAACAAAGTTTTATATATAACAGCCGCAGATATGGAAAGTTCGTGCATTTATAGAATATATATTTTAGATATTTTCAGTAGGATAAAAGAATTTGTAACCGAGATTGTTCAGGATAAAGTATGGAAAAACCCGAT
>JAEZDX010000577.1 GCA_023417975.1 Bacillota bacterium | reverse complement strand
TCAGCCTTTATAGTGATGACAAAGAGTCACGCAAGAAAAAAGAATATTTGATTACACAAACTGGTATAGAAATTTTTAAGGATGAAGTTAACCGCTTGGAAGAATTGGTACGCAACGCCAAAACAATAGAATAATATGGGGAGGATTTATGAATGTTAAAATTCAAATTGTTCTATGATAAGGATGCAGAGAAAGTCTGGCTAAATACAATGTCACAAAAAGGATGGGCCTTTAATCAATTCTTCCTTGGCTTTTATAGCTTTAAAGCCTGTGAGCCAAATAAATACCATTATCAGATTGATCTTCTTCCTTACTGGAGTGGAAACAAAAAGGATTATGCTGCATTTATGAAGGAAACAGGTGTAGAAGTAATTTCACAATGGTACCGCTGGGTGTATCTACGTAAGGAGACAAAGTCCGGACCTTTTGAAATGTACACCGATACAGTATCTAAAATTGCTCAATACAATAGAATTAAAAACTTCTTCAAAGTAGGATTGATTGTGGAATCAATTTGTTTAGTTATTGTACTGCTTGAAACTATTTTTGAAGGTTCAGAAGTTTATATATACTCAGATATTGCCCTCGGTGTGTTATTATTGGTTTTTTTCCGTGTATTCTTAAAGACCAAATTAAAAGTTAAACATCTTAAGAATGAATTAGAATAGCTTTTCGGCTCAATTATTCTTCTAATATACAATGAGAAATAATGATTTAAGGAGGTGTAATTTTTATGCAGTCTTTTTTATGGTTTATTGTTTTAGCCATGGCTATAATGTCTATAGTTTTGCTAATGGGAAATGGAGCAGGGCTTATCGCAGGCTATAATACCTCAAGCGCAGAAAAAAAGCTAAAATATGATGAAAAGAAACTTTGCCGCACAATGGGTGCCGGACTATCTGTGCTTACGGTTTTAGTAGCTGTTATGCTGTTTTTCAACTTTAAATTTTCAAATAAAGTAATAGAATATATATTAATAGCCCTAATCACTATAGACGTATTGGCTATGTTCATATTAAAAAATACTGTGTGTAGAAGAAAATAGAACTTACGGATTAGCCCTAAAAAAGCTTTATACTCTATTGATCATAACTATGAAAAGCTTGTTAATGTACTATGCTCTCCGTACATTAACAAGCTTCTTGTGTATTTTTGCTATTCCATGCTTTAGTTTTAGCTAATTAGCGGCTGTTTTGTTTTCTTCAAGCATACTTTTTAATACCTGCAAATTATTGTCCAATCCTTTAAGGCTTCCGTATTCTTTTTCAATGTCGGCTCTGGAAAAGGTAATTTGAGTTGTATATCCGTCTTCCTCCAGCCTCCCCTTTGATACTGACTCACTGAAGGCAAAGGTTACATTATCTACATTGCCAATCATACAAAACAAAATAAGCGCATTTTTCTTGCAGACTTTTTCTGCACTAGCTCCATCCTTCAAGTCAATTACCGTTACGGAATCCGTAGATGAAGGTTCATAATATGCAGTCAATCCATAGGGCTTAGCATCTGTTTTTAGTGAAAGATATTTCTGAATGAGGCCTTTATCCGGTACAGACAAAAGCCCAACAATGGCTGAATCTTTAGATGCGTTACCCACATACGGATTTTTGTGTTTTGAAATCTCAGTTAAATTGTAGCTTCCTATAACAACGTCATTTTTGCCTTTATTAACCTCATTACTTCCTCTTCTTATTGCTACACCACCCCCTAGGGTAAATGCTGAAACAACAAGAATTATTAATACAAAGGCAGAACTTAGAAGCACGCGCTTTGACTTTTCCTTGTAATTCATTATTGCCACCAATCTTTCCTTCATGGTCTTTTTTTCTTCATTCATAGTAGCCTGCAGTACACCGGCAGAATATTTCCTTTCAGATGCCATGGAGATTAATGTATCACCATAGCATTGCTTCTCTAAACTACTGAAGCTTTTTATAACAGCCTCATCACAAGCCAATTCACAGGCATGGTTAATTTCTCTTTTAATAATATATATTAGAGGGTTGAACCAATGCAGCGAGGAAGCTATCATTATCATCCATTTTACTTTAATATCATGTCTCTTTAAATGAGCTATTTCATGAAGCAGAACATTTTTTAGCTGGGCTTTACTAAAGTCTATATCCGGAATGATAATTACCGGATTTTTTATACCTATTAACATAGGTGTACTTACATAGGAATTTCGTATAAGCTTCACATTTTTCTTCATGCTAAGTAAGGAATTCAGTAATTGGATTTCATCTTCGTATGGCTGCTTGTTTCCTGCTTTTAGTTTCTTTAAAAAGCTAACATAACCTATAAAATTTGTGAGAAAAGCTGTTATTACTCCAAAAATCCAAACACTTACAACAATATCCTTCAAACCGTACTTGCTGCTTACTGCTGCATAGGCTGAGCTTTCATCATTGTCCTTTAGTGAAGTCGAGTTCGGATTTACAGCCGAGAGCTGCGTGGAATCCGACTTTACTGAATTACTGATTGAGCCTATGGTAATATTGGACTGCCTAGTATGAAGCAAATTGTCTATTGCACTGTTCTCTATAGAAAATGGAAGTATCAATCTAAATATAACTATTAGCCATAAATAATATTGCATTGCTTTTGAAAATTTGTTTTTAATTAAAGGCTTTATTGTGAAAAGCAATAAGGCTATAATGCTTGCCGATAATGATAAGGACAGTATAAGCTTAATTATTTCATTCATCATTACCACCTACCTTAAACATATTCCTGAGCTCCTCAATATCGCTGTCATTAAGCTTTTTACTCCCCAGTAAAGTTGCTACAAGGCTTTTAGCACTGCCGGAATATAACCTATCAATCAAGCTTTGTGTAGTATATTCATTGTATTCCTTCTCACTGACTAAGGGCTTATAATAAAAAACTTCTCTTTTAGTTGACTCCACCACACCTTTTTCGCAAAGCCTTCTCAATAGTGTTTTTATAGTAGAGGTTTCCCAATCACTTTCTTCCTCAAGGGTCTTTCTTATATCTGCAAGCGGAAGCTCCTGCCCTGTTTTCCAAAGTACCCGAAGCACCTCTACTTCCGAATCTGTTATTTTTGAAATTGGCTTATTCATATTTATGCCCCCTTCCGGATTACAATTGTAACCTTTAATGATAGTTTACAATTGTAACCCGTTAATGTCAAGAGCAAATATATCCCATAAATAAATGTACTTTTTATATGTTTGATTTTCATTTAATCTTCATATATAATTAAAAAAACAGAAATGATACGTTACTTCTTTGTATTTCATAGTTATCACTGTAATTCAATAAGTGTCCAAAGAAAGGAGCGGTAGCATTGAAAGTATTAAAAAGAAATGGGAGTTTTCAGGATTTTGATCTTGATAAAATCAGGCTCTCCGTAGAAAGAGCTTCCGATGAAGCAAATGAGCCCTTTAATACCTCTGATTTAGAACTGCTTGGCAAGGACATAGAACACGCTATTTTAAACTGCGGCAGTGACGTAATTCATGCCGATGACATTAAGAATATAGTTGCTATGACATTAATGAAGCTTGGCTTTAAAAAGGTTGCACTATATTATAATGAGCATAAAAAAGATTAGATATACCACATCTCGGATTAAAAGGGTCTCAGCTTGTAAAAGCTGTGGCCCTTTGCAAATTTTAGCTATAAATTACATTTTTTATATTTGAACATGAATTTCTTCAACCTGCTTGTCTGCACTAAAATACAGTATACATGGAAAAACATAAGGCTTATAACTTCCTTGTCTCCCTAAATCAATAACATGATATGAGGCATTATTAATTTCCACAGTACTGTCCCCTTTGATAACTGCCCCAAGCTCCTCCATAAGCCTTACAGGAATATAAAAAGCTCTTACCTTTTTCTTCTCCACTTCTATAAAGCATTCAGAGTTAATCTGACTTACCAGTCTTCCTTCAGCGTTGTCATCAATTTCAGCCGGATCCTTTATGTATATGGTTATAAATCTGCTTTCCTTCTTATAGTAATGAAGCCCTGCCTTTTTCATAACTATTTTCCCGAGCTTCTTCTGAAATTTGAACTTGAAGCCTTGAAATGCTCCCCATCCAAAGCAGAATATAGCCATAACTATCATGACGAGCTCTTCTCCAGGCTCCGTAATTAACCTGTTAGAATACCACTTTACAACCTCTGTTTAATTATCTATATTTAATGGTAATTTATTATAGAGAAAAAGCTCTGTAATGGCTGCTGTAAAAACCTGAAGCACGCTTATTAAGCCTACGATAATTCTTACGATAAAATTTATCTTTTCTTCCTTATAGCTCTTTGAATATGTATATATGATGCCAATGGTACCGAATACGGGAATTATAATAAAATTAACCCTTAGTATATCAATTGAGAAACCGTAGGCTATACCAATGGCAATGGATAGCCAGAAAATCTTAACAAGAGCTAACAAAAGGTTACCGGAGGGTTGCTCGTCCCTTGATTCATTATAGCTGCTGTCGGTATCTACACTGTCACAAGCTTCTGCTTCAGCCTTTTCATCTGCTCTCACAAGCATATTGTCTATTGTTAAGTATAATCTTTCAATATCTATTTCAGGAAAAAAGCCCAATCCAATGGTCATAGAATAATTTCCTCCGAACAAGTCATTTAGCAGTGTCCAAAAGGATTGCTTACGCTTTTTTGCTTTTTCCTTTGAAATTATACCTATAAAGGTATTCCTGTTCATTGTATATATCCGCACATCAAATATTTCATTCCACTTTAAGCTCTTCTTTCCAAACGCATGTTCATACGCAATGTGCTCATCTGTTAATTCTATATACAGCTTTTTCAGCACAGCTGTATAAATCAAAGTGTACAATAAAAATATCGCAAATGCTCCTAAGAATATTGCACAAGCTACACCTGTGATACCATCCTTAATTGGAAGCATAATGTATGCAGCATCCCCGGCTGCGAAAAAGAGTATCAATACGATGTAAAAAAGAGTAAATTTCAGCTTTAATGCCGAGCTCTGCTTATAAGGAATTGAATATTCTTCTACATTTTTTTCTCTTTCATTCATTTTCTGACCCCCATCATTGAATTGAAGTATTTCTAATTATTTATATTAAACCCAAATGAGTATATACCGGCAAGTTGTCTGCTTTTTTGTCCATCAATATGTTCTGTCCTGCCATTAGCATGCTTTATATTTGTTTCCTCTATTTCTGCCGTGCGAAAATTATCTCCATTGATTGTTATTTCCATACCGCTTCCAAAGCAATTACCTACCCCCTTACTTGTTATCAATAGCTTTTGTGTTACGCTGTCATAGGTAAAATTATATCCGTCTGTTACATCTTTAGAGTGGCTTCCATATATTATGCTTATAACCGGTTTCTCTTTGTTATATAGACAATTTACATCTATATCCTCTTTAAATTGTATAATAATTACCCTGGCAGTGTCACACTGAAGTACATCATCATCCAATGGATATGTGCCTTTTATGAAGCTATCCTTAGAATAGATTGGGTTTTTGCTTTTTGGATCAGTCTTCGTATCATAAGCATCGGAGGAAAAATAGGCTTCCATAGGATCACCAACCAAATCACGATTAATATGCGGATCTCTCTCATTTGCTATGTACGGCTTCTCAGGCTTTGCATTATCCGCATCAGCCAAAATATTTGGTTGAACAGACGTATCTATTTGTCCAAATCCATTTACCTCATGTAAGTCATACTTATTAGGACCGCTGCAAGAAGAAAAGGTCATAAGCACACTTATGGACACAATAATCATAAAAGCTTTAAAACAGTTATTTCCGGCAGTAGTTTTCATTTTTAACCCCCATTATTCACTTTTTTTACAATATTATATAATTGCTCGCTTACATAATTATACATCATACAATGGTTTTTTTATATGTATGAAACAACGATTAATATAAAAAAATTTGCGTATTACAAGCAATTCTTATTGTTATTTTATGGTATAATCGAATTAATTATATTTAAGGCGAATAGGCATTAAATCCATACATAGTATATGTAATAAAAATGTGATAATTAGAGCAGCTTGTGAATTTGAAAGGATGTTTTCAATGGATAGCAATCAAAATTATAAAACTGCATATACTGCGGCATATGCTCGCTTAATGGAGCAATATATGCCAAAAGAATTAAAGCTTTTTGATGACCCATTAGTTAAATACTTTTTTAGCAGCTATATTAGTTCTTTAATGAGGTTTAGTGTTTTGCGAAAGGTCTTTATTTTTATGTACAATATAACTGCAGTAGGACTTTTCGGCCTTCAGGTCTGCCGAACTAAATATATCGATGCTATATTTAAAAAAGCATTAAATAACGGAATTAAACAGATTGTTATATTAGGTTCAGGCTTAGATACTCGGCCGTACAGAATAGCAAGAGACAATGAAACTAAGATATTTGAAGTTGATCAACCAATTATTTTGGAAAAAAAGCGGACTATACTTAGTAAATATGTTGAACAAGCCTTTGATAATGTAATATTTACTCCTATAGATTTTAATATTCAAAAGCTTGATGAAGTATTAATTGCCAATGGTTTGGACCTTTCAAAGCCCATTTTATTCATAATGGAAGGTGTAAGCCAATATATCACACAAGAAGCTATTGATAATACACTGCAATTTATAGCAAAAGCTTCTTCCGGAAGCGAATTAGTTTTTACGTATATTTTAAAAGCTGTTATTGATGGAACATCAAATATGCTAGGTGCGGAAAGTCTGGTTAACCTCTTTAAAATCAGCGAAGAACCTTGGCGTTTTGGGTTAAATCCATCAGAGTTGAGTGATTTTTTTAGCCAATATAAGCTTCAGATCATTGATGATATAGGAACGTCTTTTTATAAGGAGAATTATTTATATCCTATAGGCCGAAAGTTGGATATATCTAGTATGGAAAGAATAGCCTATGCTAGAATACTTTAATCCTTAACTTTATTGTACCTAGCACCATAAAAAAGCGGCTGTTAAAGAGAGAATAAAGTTTAACGCAAATATGTAAATATCTAGGATTAAATGTTTCATATATGTACGGGAGCTGGCTATGGCTCTGTAACGAAATGGTAGTTGGTGCATCATACCTACCACTAGTTCCAAACATAGCCTTAGCGTGAAAATTTCCCATATAGAGTATATTGTGTTTGCGCTATAATATGACACAAAACGGCGTAAAAAATAGGACTGTCACAATTGCGATTTTTCCGCTAGTGCGACAGCCCCTACTTCTTTACTTCCTATTTTAACATATTGCTTTTTAGCTTAGACGTTTTCCCTTTTCTTTGAGAACAAGATTGCTCCGCCAAGCAGCATAGTTATTCCAATAGCAATCATCACTCTCATGTCAACCAACGCACCGGTTTGAGGAAGAGCTGATCCACCTGTGGTATTTTGATTTCCTTGATTATTATTTCTATTAGTA
>JAEZDX010000565.1 GCA_023417975.1 Bacillota bacterium | reverse complement strand
CGCAAATACTGTTATCGCTGATATCGGTGATGTAATAGAGGTGGGTAGAGACTCAATAAAGAAGAACGGTACTGTAGCTTCGGGAAATGTATTTGTTGATGGACTTGGCGTTGGAGATGTTGGAAATATTGTACTGAGAGACAGAAAGCACCTTTCACAGGATGGCATTCTTACAGTTGTTGTTACTATAGAGAAGGAAAGCGGTTCCGTAATTGCAGGTCCGGATATAATATCCAGAGGTTTTGTATATGTACGTGAATCTGAGGACCTAATGGATCAAGCAAGAGAGATAGTAAAGGATTCTTTAAAACAATGTGAGGAAAAGCATATAACTGATTGGGCTACATTAAAGACAAATATAAAGGAAGATTTAAGAAACTTCCTTTATGAAAAGACGAAGAGAAAACCAATGATTCTGCCTATAATAATGGAAATATAAAATTTATCAAACTTTTAACACTAAATTTCGTTAAAAGTTGACATTTATGTGCCATAATATTAGAATGAATATGGTCAACGTAAAATTGGATACGGAGTATCCAATTTTATTTTATGGGTTAAATAATAAGATGATGGAGGCTTCCGTATGGAAAAATACTTAAGAGATGATATAAGAAATATTGCAATAATTGCACACGTTGACCATGGTAAGACTACTTTGGTAGATGCACTGTTAAGACAAAGCAACGTATTCAGAGCAAATGAGAGAGTACAGGAAAGAATAATGGATTCCAATGACTTGGAAAGAGAAAGAGGAATCACAATATTGTCCAAGAATACCGCTGTAACTTATAATGATATTAAGATAAATATTGTTGATACACCTGGTCATGCTGATTTTGGCGGTGAGGTTGAACGTGTACTTAAAATGGTGGACAGCGTTTTATTAGTAGTTGATGCCTATGAAGGTACAATGCCGCAGACAAAGTTTGTTTTGCGTAAAGCTCTGGAATTAGGATTAAATCCTATTGTTGTTATAAATAAGATAGACAGACCCGATGCAAGACCTACAGAAGTTATCGATGAAGTTTTCGACCTATTTATTGAATTGGGTGCTAGTGATGAACAGCTGGATTTCCCAATTGTATATTGTTCAGCAAGAGAAGGCTATGCAACTTTAGAGGCTGATGAAAAAAATGACAATATGATACCGCTGTTTGAGACAATAATAAGCAAGGTTAATCCACCGGAAGGTTATGTAGATATGCCTTTGCAAATGTTGGCGACAACAATTGATTCTAATGAATATGTGGGAAGAATATGTATAGGTAAAATAGAAAGAGGCGTTATTAAAAAGAATCAGCAGGTTACAATACTTCGTAAGGATGGAAGTACAAACAATGTGAAGGTTTCAGGAGTATATGTGTACAGCGGTTTAAAAAGGATGGAAGTAGAAGAAGCTAAGCTTGGCGATATAGTTGCCGTAAGCGGATTGGGAGATGTAAATATCGGTGAAACTATTGCTGATAGTAGCACACCGGAAGCATTGCCTTTCGTAGACATAGATGAACCTACAATAAGTATGAACTTTCTTGTTAACGACTCACCTTTTGCAGGAAGAGAAGGCGAATTCGTTACATCAAGACATTTAAGAGACAGACTCATGAAGGAGCTGGATACAAATGTAAGCCTTAAGGTAGAAGAACTCTCGCCTGATTGCTTTAAAGTAAGCGGTAGAGGAGAACTTCATCTATCCATACTTATCGAAACTATGAGAAGAGAAGGCTATGAGTTTCAGGTTTCTAAACCAAGTGTAATATTCAAAGAGAAAAATGGAAAGACTCTGGAACCTATCGAGTTCCTTACAATAGATGTACCTGAAGAATTTATGGGCGCAGTAATTCAAAAGTTGGGACCGAGAAAAGCAGATATGCTTAACATGACTTCTGCTGTGAATGGATATGTGAGATTAGAGTTCTTAATACCTGCAAGGGGACTTATTGGGTTCAGAAACGATTTTCTTACGGATACAAAGGGTAATGGTATAATGAACCATGTATTCGAGGGTTATGATGAATATAAGGGAGATATCCCGCAGAGAACAAGAGGTTCTTTAGTTGTATTTGAAACCGGTGAGGCAGTTACTTACGGACTATTTAATGCTCAGGAAAGAGGTGTCTTATTCATTGAACCAGGTACACCCGTTTATGAGGGAATGATTGCAGGGGAGTGTTCAAGATATGAAGATATCGAGGTAAATATATGCAAGAAAAAACATTTAAGCAATACTCGTTCTTCCGGATCTGATGATGCATTAAGACTGACAACACCTAACAAAATGTCTTTGGAACAGAGCTTAGAGTTTATTAATAATGACGAGTTGGTTGAAGTTACACCAAAAACTATAAGAATGAGAAAAAGAATACTCAATACGGAGATGAGAAAGAAAGCAAGGAAGACGGTGGAATAATTTTTTAAGTTTTCGGGGGGAACAAGTATGGTAAAAAAGATAATAAAGATTGTGTCCGTTGTATGGATTATAGTTATGACTGCGGCTATAAGCTTAAGTTATTTCTATAATAATTCGGTGAGAAATCCATTTAAGGATTTAAAATCACCGGTGGCTATAGATATAAAGCTTGGCGATACTGTAAGTACGATTATGTCAAGAATTGACTCTAAAGCTAATTTAAAAAATTCTTTTATAGTAAAGTTTTATGCAAAAAATCATGCGGACGGTGTAAAAATCAATGCTAATTATCAGTTTGAAGTACATCCAGGTATGACAACAAAAGACATTCTTACTGCAATTTCCAATGCAGTACCAAAGGATCCTAATGAGGTAAAGGTTACTATAATAGAAGGCACAACCATTGATGATATAGCTAAAAATCTTGAAACCAAGGGAGTCATATCCGCTAAAGATTTTATAGAAAGCTGTAAGAAATATGATCTTCCCCCTTATATTAAGAAAGATTCTAAAAGAAAATATGCTTTAGAAGGATATCTTTATCCCGATACTTATTATATGAAGAAGAATTCAAAAGGAAATGATGTAATAAAGCAACTGCTTAATAATTTTGAAAAAAAGCTGAAAGATGCTGAAAATGCAGCAGGTACTATGCTGGGAGACGATGAAGTTGATAAGATAGTTATCATGGCTTCAATGATTGAGAGCGATGTTAAAGCGTCAAGCGAAAGGCCTATTGTTTCATCCGTGTTTTATAACAGACTAAAGCTTCATATGAAGTTAGGCTCCGATGCCACGGTTCTTTACGCATTAGGAGTGCACAAAGAAAAGCTAACGGATAAAGATACACAAGTTAACTCTCCATATAATACTTATGTGGTTGACGGATTACCGATAGGACCCATTTGTAGTCCGAGAATGGAGTCTTTAGCTGCAGCTATTAGCCCTGCAAACACGAAATATCTGTACTTTTTTGCTAAAAGTGACGGTACTCATGTATTTAACGAGACCTTCGATCAGCACCTTGCAGCAGCGAAAAAGTATGGAAATTAGACTATGGAGGAATTGAATGAGCAACGTTACTTATGATTATATGGAACAGTATATAAG
>JAEZDX010000560.1 GCA_023417975.1 Bacillota bacterium | reverse complement strand
TCACCACCGAATATTTGAACAATCTCTATCTCATCAAAAAAGGTATAGAACTTGTTTAAGCTTTTTTCCGCCATTTCCTTTGTCATAAGATCCTCATCCGAATGATATGATCCTCCGTTTGCATAGCAATACTTGCATCTTAGGTTACACATGTTGGAAACATTCAAAACCAGCTTTCCTAATCTTCTTTCACCTTTTTTACTATTCACTTCAGGTTTTTTCTCCGGAAGGGAATAGCTGGCTAGTTTATCTTTAAACTTGACAAGCTCCTCAGAGCTAAGCTGAAACTTACTTAAGATTTCATTTTCATCTTCATCATTAATTATGGACAAAATCAATTGTTTTGTTGCAGGATTAATGGCGAAGAATCTTTGTGTATCTGTAAAGTAGGCTAGCAAGATGTCTCCATCTTCTATAAAATGTATTTTCAACTGAATCCCCCTTTTCCCATAAATTTATTTTTAACTTACTGCAGGAATGGTTACCTGCAGTAAGTTAAAGTGTGCCTTTAGATTACTTTGGGCATCCGAATCCGCAATAACAGCCGCCGGCTATACATCCCAAGCCGCAAAGTACGCCTCCGGGTTGAACGCCTTCTTCCATTACCATCATGTCGTCCAACACTATCTCTTGTAAACTGGTTAATGAATTTTGATTATTCTCCATTGTTAAATCCTCCTATATATTATTAAGTATTAACACCAGATTCCGCATACTGCTCCGCCACAGCCAAGACCGCAAAGTCCGCCAAGTGCAGGAGTCACTGTTTCCTCTAAAGTGTTCATCTCATCAAGTTCTATTTCGGTCATAACAATGTTATTGGATTTTGTTGCTTCAAGTTTCATTTCATTTAACATATTCCTTCACCTCAAAATCAAATTAGAATCCGCATAGTAAACCGCCGCAGCCACCACCGCAAGCAGCACCTGCACAAATAGCGAAACCGCAAACTGCTCCACCAATGATTATTGGTGTATTTGCTTCTGTCATTTCTTCTATTCCGTCTAAAGTTATTTCTTCAAGTTCAAATGCTTTTTGTTCCATTTCTTTTTCCCTCCTTTCCTGTTTATTTTAGGTTTTGTTTGGTTCATTTACTTTACATTCTTATAATACTTCCTTTTTGAAGTTAAAATTTACCTATATCGTAATTGCATTTTTAGCTATAACAATTGAAGCTTTTTTCGTAAATTGACGCGTTTATTATGTAATATTTGCATTATTAAGTGGAATACTATATAAATTTACAGTAAAAATAAAAAAACAGCCCAGATATAATCTAAGCTGCTCGTTAGTCACTTAAGCTAAAATTGAAGCCATACTAAACGTGGGACCAATTCTTTGTTACAGGTTTTTATTAAGCTGTATGCCAAACCTGTAACACCATTCCATAAGGAAACATTACTTTTGCCAAATTTAATTTCCTCCTCTACATTAGGTGCTATTACTGAATCAACAAGACTATTAAAAGTATTTATGCACCGATTACCCAGCTTCTTTTGCTGAAGGACCTCAGCTGCATATTCCAATACCTCTAAACTTCCAATATCTCCGCTACTATAATATGGACTTCTTCCGAACCCATTCTTTATTAAAAATTTCATTGCCTCGTATATTTCCTCGTTAATTTGATTATCCATATATCCTGCCTTTTGCAGCATTAGCCTGCTGATCAAAGTACATGTATTGTAACCGCAGTAGCTTTCATTAACCTGAACTTCCTGTTTTAAATGATTTTTTCTTTCAAGCTGCAGCAATCGCTTTACAGTATCTCTTATTTGGGTATCACATTTTATTTTCATAAGCTCAGCCATTAATGCAATAATGCCATTAAGCTTATAGTTTAACTTTTCCCTTACATAGCTGTAATCTACATAACTTCTTATATGAGTATAGATCATATTGGCCACGGCAAGCAGTTTTTCCTTAAGGTATCCATTATGAGCTGCTTGGTATTCAGATACTAATAGTCCGAGTAATCCTGAATTTTCTTCAATGATCTCCATAGAAATCTGCTGTTCTACTGTTTTAAGTATGCAGCTTATTTTATTGTCTAATGCATTTTTAACACGACTGTTTTCAGTAACCCTGTATATCTTATACAATACATATACCTGGCATAAGATTTCTCCGAACATATGGGAGCTTATCATACCTTCCATACTCAGTGCTTCCATAGGCCACATGCAATCATCCATAGATTCTATGGCAACCTTTATAAAGTATTCCTTTTTACTTGTTACTCCTAAGTAAAGAAGAAACAGAGCTATACCACTATTTCCATCATATAAATCATAAGCCTCCGCTGATAATACTTCTTTTACTGAAGATTCCCCAGCTTTGGAAACTGTTATCCATGTTCTGCTTATGGATGAATCCGAATATCCTATAATGCCCTTTTGCACTAAGTGATCTCCAAATCTACTTGCCAACATCACTAATTCTTCTCTGTCTATTTCCGATGGCCTTTCTTCAACGCTAAAAGCCATTGATGTTCTCTCAATATATACTTCTGAGAATCGCACATCAATAAAATAAAGCTGTCTTTGTAAATCACCTTCACTGATGCCGTAAATTTTAGACATTATACTTCCGACGCAAGCCTTGTGGCCAAATATTTTTTTTACAAACTCAATAAAATCTTTTTTATTTTTCAATATTATATTGTACATATATTCAAAACCGGCCTTTATCTTCTCTCTATATACCTTTGCTGACACTTGCATATTAGCCGGTAAAAATTCTAAATTATAAACAGAGTATTTAAGTACTATTTGTGCTATATCTACTGCCTTAAATCCATGGGTTAAACTATCATTCAATGGAAAAAGCTCATTAAGATTTTCCAGCACCGGGTATTTACCTGCTTCGATTATGTTATCTTTAGTTAAATTCGTACAATTCAATACATAAAGTATGGATAGCAACTCTCCGGACATAAAATAAAAATCATGTAATTCCTCTGTATTTTTGTACTCTGTCGGTTCAATGTAATCCGTAAAACCGTAATTTTTATAGCTTACTATCCTTCTTTCCAGCATCTCTCTGCTCTTTAGTACTCTTTGATTCAATTCTGACATAACTCTATTTACTATTTCTTCATTATCCGGGCGGTAATTCTTAAACCATATTTTTACCTCATCTGCAAAGGTTATTACAGCATTTCCTTTTTCATGAAAGTATTCTATAGTTTCTATTCTTTCATCTTCTATTTGTATAAACTTCTTTATATTTGAAAGGTTCTTGTTAGTCAGATTGATTATCCTTGAAATGGCACTATAATCATCGCAGCTGAGAATGGTACTATACTTGTTTTCCAGAAAATCACAATAATTCAACGTTGTTGTTTTCATATTCTACCTCCATAACCGCCAATTTTCCAGAAAAAATCAGACTAATTTAATTACACCAAAAATATACCACAAATAGACATACAATTTTTTTTATTATAATAATCGCTGGATATTAAGTAAT
>JAEZDX010000500.1 GCA_023417975.1 Bacillota bacterium | reverse complement strand
TGTACATACAGTGCTCCTGACACAAGGATAGCGAATAATATTGTTATAGCTAGTATTTTTTTCATATATTCCTCCCTTAATAAAAATATGTGAACTGAAAGTAATCATTTAGTATGCTCATTTTATTTGTAAATATCAAAATACCTAATATAAGCAGTAAAATACCGCTTATTACAGAAACAATAGGTATTATTTTAGAGTATTTTTTTATGTACTTTGTAAAAGTATCAATTGCAGCAGCGGCAAAAATGAATGGAACAGCTAAGCCTAAAGAGTAAAAAACAAGCAGTAAGAAGCCTTTGCTTATTGTATCCATATTACCAGCATAGAACAAAATGCTTGATAATATAGGCCCAACACAAGGAGTCCACCCTGCTGCAAAAGCTATTCCCATGAGAACTGGATTAAAGCTGTATTCAGAAATATTGGATTTCAATATCTTTCTCTCTCTGTAAAACAATTTGATTTTAAATATCCCCAAGATGTGAAGTCCAAATACGAATATTAAAATACCGGCAAGCTTTCGCAGCCATAACATGTTTGCAAGCAGCAATTTGCCGATGTATGTTGCCGAAACTCCCATCAATATAAATATCATGGAAAAGCCTGCTACAAATCCTAAGGCTTTAGGGATTACATTTGTTTTTACTTTATGCTCCTTGATTTCATTAATGGAAGAGCCTGCTAAATAGCCAATGTATGCCGGTATCAATGGTAATACGCATGGAGATAAAAAAGATAGAAGCCCAGCGGAAAATGCAACTAAATAAGATACTTCATTCACAATATATAAAACACCTCACAATTAAACATATTTTATATTATCATATCACTACTTTATGAAGAAGTATTAATAAATATTTATTAAATGAAATAATAACAAGTGTCTTACATCTTTCTTAATGTTGATAAGTGCACAGATACTTTAGAGCAGAATCTTAAAATTACATCTTTGTCCGTGTGATAATATATCAATATTTAAGTTTAATATATATTAAAGTATTAAAAATATACTTATATTATGTAGAAAATTAATAATATTTGTAAAAATATTTAAATGAATAAATAAAAGGTACAAAATATATGCGACATTATAGAATGAATTGTATATTTAGGCTGTTTTATTATGCTTACGTGCTTATTAAGAATAATTGTAGGGGGAGTGGAGTGAGATGAAGAGCATAAAACTTTATCAAAAAATAATGTTATCTTTTATAATTGTAACATGTTTTATTTTTGCAGTTGCTTTTATGGGCATTAACAATATGAAGAGAATAAATGCTGAATCAAAAAGTATGTATGAAGATAATCTGCTTGCCCTAAACCAGTTACAAAGTATTGAAACAGATTTATATAAGCTTACAGCAGCAACTTTAACTTTAGTGAATAAGGAAAACAGGGGTCAAATAAGTGACTTGGAGGCCAGATTAAATATGGCAGACCAAGATATTACTCAAAACATAGAGAAGTATGAAAAAAACTATATGACTAAGGAAGAGAAAGACCTATATGATCAATTCAAAGCAGGCTTAAGTAAGTTCCGTGAGTTGAACAAGGAATTTGTTGATTATATTGATGGAGATGAATATGACAAAGCGGTTGTAACTTTAGATAATATACAGAGTACAAGAAATCAATTAGAAGACTACCTTCATGATGATATCGAAATAAATATTAAGCTAGCAAAGGAAGTAAACACTAATAATCAGAATATATTCACAAATTCCAATGAATTAATGACGGCAATTAGTGCCTTAGGACTATTTGTATCAATAGTGCTTGGAGCATATATATCAAGAATGATATATAAAAGATTGAAAAATATAATCCTATTTGCAAAAGCACTTGGAGATGGAAACTTAAGCCACAGAATCCACATAAAAACTTATGATGAGATTGGAGAACTTGGCACTGCTTTAAATGCATCAGCCGATAATATAAAGGGATTGATATCAAAGGTAATATTAACATCACAGGATATGAGTTCAAGAAGTGAAGAACTATCTGCTGTTATTCAAGAGATAGCTTCAAAGATTGATACAATTAATAATTCATCGGAATTAATTTCTAAGATGACACAAGATTTAAATATAGTGACTGAGGAAATAAATGCATCTACTAAAGAAATGGAAACAACTACTTCTGAGCTTACTGATAAAGCGGAAAAAGCTAAATTATCTTCAAAAGAAATTAAGTACCGAGCTGAAAATATAAAAATTAGAGGAAATGAACAGAAGGAAGCGATTATATACAGCAGTAAGGAAAAACAGAGTAAAATCAATAATGCCATAGAAGCAGGAAAGATAGTCGAACATATAGGAATAATGGCAGAGGCTATTGGCAATATAGCATCTCAAACTAATCTGCTTTCTTTGAATGCAGCCATAGAAGCAGCAAGGGCAGGTGAGCAGGGTAGAGGCTTTGCAGTTGTTGCCGAAGAAGTTAGAAAACTATCTGAGGAAGCAGAAGCTGCCGTAAAGGATATAAAGAATGTAATAACTCAAGTCAGAAGTGCCTTTAATAAGTTGTCAGGGACATCAAAAGAATTGCTGGATTTCTTAAATAACAATGTTGAACCGGATTGTGAATTGCTTGTAGAAACAGGTATTTCCTATGAGAAGGACTCTAACACTATAAATGAATTTTCACAAGATATATCCGATGCTGCTCAATACATGGCTGATGCTATAAATCAATTGAATCAAACTATACATTCAGTAAATATTTCAGCAGAACAAACAGCGGCAGGAACGCAAGAGGTAACTGACAGCGTTAAGGAAATAGCGGCAGCTATAGAAGAAATTGCCGGATCAGCACAGAGTCAGGC
>JAEZDX010000426.1 GCA_023417975.1 Bacillota bacterium | reverse complement strand
TTCTTGATGTATACTGGTCATAGCTTTCTGTGAAAGTTTCACCTTGGATAACACCTTTCTTATACATCTCATTCAGCTTTTTATAGTAGTTTTTCGCAGTATCGGTTGTCTGGAAGTAGAATGCAGTGTTTGTTTCATAGTTAACTGTGGCATGGCCGTTGTAAGTATCACCTAACAGCTGTTGTGGAGCATTACGTAGAGGCATATCTCTCCAACCGTCACACAATATTTCAAAGCCTATAGTCTTCGTCCCATCAATAGTCGGATGCTTAGCCTTGTAATCTTCAATAAGCTGGAAGTATTCATCAATTGTCTTAGGTATTTTATAACCGTTTTCTTCTAGCACAGCTTTCTGAATGTAGAATCCAGTACCAGGATTCGTAAACCTTGGAGAAGCTTTTGGAGACATATAAAGCTCTAGAATATATTCATGTCCATCTTTTTGAGTCATATATTTCTTATAAGGAGAATAAAGCTTCTCCAAATTCGGATATTTTTTAATTTTGTCCTCTAATGGTATAAAGGCACCTGCATCAACAAATTTTTGAGCATCAGCAAAAACTGCATCAGGATAATCTTCCCCGGCAAGCATAACACCTACCTTTTGATTCAAATCACCAACAAGGAATTCGTAATCGATTGTAACTCCGGTGAGTTCGGTTACTTTCTTTAACACCGGATTATCCTTAGACGGAGCTGCACCTGGATCACGAACAAAAACTTTAA
Source organism: Bacillota bacterium (assembly GCA_023417975.1). GTDB lineage: Bacteria > Bacillota > Clostridia > Clostridiales > Clostridiaceae > JAEZDX01. Next base: position 8,753 of record JAEZDX010000426.1, on the reverse strand, counting down.
AGGTAACAGGTTTGTTACGATTAGGTAACATAGGTAATCCCGTTTCAGGGTCCTTTTCAAGCTTGTCATCTGAAACTATTGGCGTGCTGCTGCCTTTATCCTTATCGGACTTACAGGCAGTAAAAGAAAATGCCATTGATGCAACCATCACAGATGCTAATATTTTTGAAAACTTTTTCATTTAGGAAATCCCCTTTCTTTCTCTTTATGTTCTAATTCTAGCACGGTGGAAATTGTGAGTCATTCCAAAAAGAATACTAAAAGCTCTACTTTTTAAACCTTTTCATTGTAGGTTTATACAACAAGTCAATTTTCTATAGCTGCTTACATTTGATTTCTGTATTCTGTTGGACTTTTTCCTACCTCCTGAGTGAACTTCTGAATAAAATATTTACTCTCAGTGTAGCCAACTGCATCTGCTATTTCATAAATTCGTTTGCTCGTATAAAGTAAAAGCTTTTTTGCCTCTGCAATTCGAATACTGTTAATATACTGTTTGAAATTTACACCTGTGGCTTTTTGAAAAGCTCTACCTAAATAGACGGAATTTACATAAAACTTATCGGCAATTTCCTTCAAATTAATTTGTTCCATATAGTGCTGATGTACATATTCTATAACCTCTTTGCTTATTCCCATTTTGACCATTTTATGCCTTCTTTCTATAAAGGCTAAACCGTCAAGTACTAGAGTAGTCAACATTTCCACCCATTTTACATATGAAATAAAGTACGGGTACTGCAGCCATTCCGGCCTTAAAAGAATGCCCGTATCTTCATTTTGATTATCAGATAGTGCCAAACTATCATGAAGGATATAGTATATCCTGTAATGTATATCTTGTATTCTTTGAATATCTAAATGAACCTCTTTAATATCAGCTACCAGCTTTGTAACGACTTTTAACATTTCATCCTTATCATGTGATAAGAAATGCTGCTTAATTTCTGGAAAATACGTGCATTCATTGCATAGCTTTTCACTGATTTCAAACTGTGCCGGCGCATAATCCATAAACTCCTTTGTTGAGAAAAATAACTCTGTCAACATAGTTCTCATATGTTCGGAATAATCTTCTTTAAAAGACTTTTCACTTTCATGAAAAATATAAGAATCAAATAGTATAGAACATTCTATATTGTTCTGATTAAACAGCTTCAAAAGCTGCTCTGCAAACACTTTCTTACTGTTGCAAAATTGCTCAAGTAATCTTGGAGGTATTAAAAAAGAATATTGACTGCCCTTTACACTGAACAAATAACTTTCCACTTCACCTAATACTGTTGAAAGACATTCTTTCATGGTAATGTGAGGTTTCTCATCTTTATAATCCGATACACAAGGCAGCAATACGCAGGTCATAAGTGTATAATCTTGAAATACAACTCTGTCTATGGCTGCACCCTTATATAAATTATTAAGCATTTTAACTTGCTGCCTCATCAATTTTGTATTCATTTTATTATTGTAATCATCAAGCTTATTATGCATTTCCTTAAGTAATGGAATTATTTCATCTTGATCAACCGGCTTGTTCAAATAAGCTTGAGCCCCATATTTCATAGCTTCCTTTGCATAAGCGAATTCGCTGTAGCTGGAAAGCATCACCACAAAAGTATCTGAAAACTCACCTTCCTTTAGGTGACTCAGAAACTTTAGCCCATCCATAACCGGCAATTGTACATCCAGCAATATTAAATCCGGCTTTACTATAGAAAGCTTTTGTATTGCTTCCATTCCATTCATTGCTGTACCTTTTACCTCAAAGCCATATTCCTCAAAAGGAATAGCTCTAGGGAGATATTCTCTTATTGTTTTTTCATCATCTACAAGTAATATTGAATACATTAGAATTCCTCCTTAGAATAACGTACTGGAATAACTATACTTATCTTCGTTCCGCGGCCTTCCGCACTTTCTGCATATATTGAGAAATCCCTGCCATAATACAAGCTTAGCCTCTGATATACATTGTACAGTCCAACACTGTGATTAAGCTTTAATCCTCCGCTCAGCATTTCTTTTAGTTCAGACAATCTAGCTTCATCTATTCCTATCCCATTATCTGAAACCTCTATATGCATATGCTCATCTAATACTTTAATATTTACTTCTATCTTTCTATTCTGAGAAATTGCCTCAACTCCGTGAACACACGCATTTTCCACTACAGGCTGAATAACAAGCTTTGGCAATAGGCAATTTGGAGCTTTGTCATCAACAGTGACACTATATTCAAATTCATCCTCGAATCTGTATTTCTGTACATATAAAAATTCTTCCAAAAATTTTATATCTTCACTTAGGAATATAATATCGTCATCCCAATTAATCAAATGTCTGAACATCTTTGATATATACATAATTATTTTGGCTGTCTCGGACTCTCCCTTCACAATTGCCTTTAATCGTATGCATTCCAAGGTATTAAACATAAAATGAGGATTTACTTGGCTCTGAAGTGCCAATAATTTAGCCTGAGCATTTTCTCGTTCCATATGTGCTTTGTTAAGCTCCGCTTTATATTTTTCATCAATCAAATATTGAAGCCGCAAACTCATTTTATTAATACTTTCAGTCAGAATGCCGATTTCATCACTCCCCACTTTGCTTTGGCTTACTTGTATAAAATTGCCTAAAGCAATATTCTTTGAAAGACTCACTAGTAGCTTTGTCCTCTTTGTAATATTTCCTGCCACCAGCATAATACAGGCAAATGCAAGCAGTATACTGCAAAGGGTAATAAATGCGGTTTTCCATCTTGTTTTATCAAATTCTTGTGAAATTATATTGGAATTGTAATATCCATACAATGTCAGCGGAACATCCTTTAGTGGCTTCTTTAGTGCAACAATACCTTTTTCAAGCTCACTTTCATTAAAAATATCGTAGCTACCATATTGTTTATATGTGTTTGCTGAAGCTATAATACGGTTATCTGAATCAACAAGTATCAAATTATCAAATAAATCTCTCTCTTTAAGCATAGAAGCAATATATGATAAGTTAATATCAATTCTTACAGCTTTTTGATAATTGGAATACCCCGGGAAGTATTTAAGAATTCTTATAATACTCAGACTTCTATCATATGGCGTTGTAGGCTGTACAGGTGTCAATGCACTTCTTAATTTAATTTCAGTCTGAGACGAGTTTAAAGTATCCAATCTGTAATCAAGCAGATTTTCACCAAAGGTATCAAAATTGCCGTATTCCAGTTTTTTTACCAGTGCTCCATTAGATATGGTAGGATTATCTGTGTAAAATGACACTTGACTTACTTGAGCATTATATGCTAAATCGGTTAGTACTACGGACTTAATGTGATCTTGATAATTAACAAAGTAATTAAGATTGTCCCCATAGTTTGTATCCAAAAACTTATAGATTTGCTCATTAGAATTGTAGTGGTTGGAAAGAGAGATGGTGCCGGATATAGATCCGTTGACTTTGCTTGTTTTTTCGCTTAACGTCTGTACTAATTTTTGCATTACTTCATTCTGAACATTTTTTTCAGTTGTACTATAATAAAATACATTAACTATTATTAATGGCAAAATAGCGCAGCCTATGAAAATAAGAATCATTTTTTTAGAAATGGAAAAATTATTGAGGAAATTATTGAGCATCATTTGTTTTATACAACCCCCTCCTTACTGGATTAATACAGTGCTTTTTACTCCAAAGTACTAATCAGTTTTTCATTTGTAAACATTTAGATTATAAGTTATGATGTATTGCTAAACGTTTCATTTCATCTTCATGTTAATATTGAATATAAGCTTTGTCAATGAAAAGTTGATGTTCAATCAAAACCTACAAATGAAAAAACCAGATGAATTTAACCTATGTTAGTTAAATTCATCCGGTTTTACATTAATTATCGTACAGTCATATTTGCAATAAGTTTAAATCTGCTCATACTAATAATTATTTATATTGTAAATAATCTACATAGGCGTCCCAACTGCCACTATCTGTTGTTACAACGAGTTTAATCTCTTGATTTCCCGTTCCATGAGACACATTAGTCAAGGTTTGAACTGTTGGTGTAGTTCCGGTAAAGTAGAAGGAACCTACAGTATTCCCACCTATTTGTAAGTCTACTCTTGCAGTACCTGAATTGCTGGAACAGCCTCTTAAGGAAAAACTATGAGTAGCATAGGCAAAATATTGATTATAGGAACAAAAATCATTATTTGCATATAAGGCCACTCCAGCAAAAGGAGAAGTAATCTTTCCTGCGTAAGACCCACCTGTAGTCATATTCTCGCACTCAACTTGAGTAACATTGGAAGCGTCGGAAGTATAGTTTCTAATGATGCCTAAATCCCAATGGATCTTTTGATAATCTCCTGACAAGTCTGTAGTACCTTGAATAAGAAAATCCACTTTATTTATATCATTTATTTCTAGTTTTTGGTTATAACCCGCACGAATGAGCTCGCCGTGTGATACATTTGTAGTCCATTTATCCGACAAGTATTTGGTAAGGTTACTCTTTGTTGCCCATTTATTATTAACCAGCTTCCATGGACCTCCTGCACTTGAAGATGTAAACAACTCATAGCTTCTTCCATCAAGCATTGCCTCAACAAGCAGATAGTATTGGTTATCCGCAAGGCTTTTGTAAACAGATGCAGCTTCAAAAACATTAGTACAAGCAACTGTAGGAGCACTCCAACCCTTGTTTGGGAAATTGGAAAGTGCTGTTTTTCGCATATAAAGTTTACCGGAACCGTCACTTGGTGTATTGTACATATAAGCATATTGATCGTCACATATAATGTAATAATCCCATCCCATGTTTCCGGATATACCTAAGGATTTAGGTCCTGACCAAGAATTGGGATCTGCTGGATTTGTAGAGGTGGCATAGGCTGCCCCATAGGTTCCGTCTTGATAAATAAGATACCATAATTGTTGAGGCTCAAAATAAAACAATTCCGGTGCACAAAAATAGCTTTCACCGATTTTGTTCATATAGGTACGTGGAGCTGTTTTTAGGCCGGAAAGAGTGCTTGCTGATGTAAAACACATTTGCCACCCACCGCTTTGATTGGCACCTGTATAGTAAACCAAATATTTCCCTCCGTAGTAAACTATAGTAGGATCTTTTGCTGCATAATAATCGTACGGATTACATTGAGAATGTAAAATAAGTTTCTCATCAACTGTCCATGATGGATTTGCATTGGCTGCTGCATTTACCTTAAAAATAAATCTGGAGTCAAATAATGATAGTATTAGAACCAGACCTATTATAACAGCAAATCCTCTTTTTGATAACCTTTTCATTACTATTATCCTTCCTTTCATATAGCCAAAAGCATAATGTATAATTAAACAAGTTGCTTTTAGTGTTAATATTTTAAAATTACTTATATTCCAAATAGTCTATATTAGCATCCCATGACCCATTATCGGTTGTAACCACGAGCTTCATCTCAACATTTCCGGTATCGTGGGACACATTTGACAAGGTTTGAACTGTAGGTGTAGTTCCGGTAAAGTAGAAGGAACCTACCGTCTTCCCTGCAATTTGCAAGTCTACTCTGGCAGTGCTTGAATTACTGGAACAGCCTCTTAAGGAAAAGCTATGACTTGAATAGGCAAAGTATTGGTTATAAGAGCAATAATCATTATTGCCATATAAAACAACTCCGTTAAAGGGTGAAGTAATCTTTCCTGCATATGTGCCGCCTAAAGTCATATTCTCGCATTCAACCTTTGTAGTATTATTGGAAGTTCCGGATAAATACTGCTTCAGCCATGTAAGTGCGGGTCTTTCTGTCCCGTTGCTGCGAATAAGATAAGAATTTGAAACCCAAGTATGTCCTTGCAGATAACCCCATAGAGTGATGCCCTTTACTGCAGAATGTTCGTAAAGAACCGGGAAAAGCTCCTGCATCTTATTTTTCTGTGCATTATCGTCTGCAATATTAAGATCCAATTCAGATATATAAATGGGTACTCCGGTTGCTGCAAGCCTATCCAGTTTTGACTTTACATTTGCTACATTAACTGTTTCAAGACCATGGGATTGACATCCGATACCGTCAATTAGTCCTCTTGCTTTCAAAATATTGATGACTTTTATATAAGTATCAATACAGCTGTAGTTGTCGCATAAAACATTATAGTCATTAATGAGCAGCTTGGAATTAGGAAAATATTGACGTGCTTTTTCAAATGACCATACTACCCAATCCCAGCCTGTACCATATAACCCATTGTCTCCGCCTATATCATTTCTCCAGCTAGGCGGATTATGTCCGGGCATAGCTTCATTAACAACATCAACAAATTCAGCATTTGGGAAATTGGCTCCGGCATTTTTAATCCAATTTTCAACTTCTGTTTTTCTGCTTGCAGATGAAAGATTATTTACCCAGCTTGGATATTGCCCTCCCCATATTAATGTATGAAACTTGAAAGGTATTGCATTGGTCTTGCAATAATTGTACATCGTCTTTGCTGTGCTAAAATTATATACACCCTGTTGAGGTTCGCATGACGCCCACTTTGTTGCATTTTCAGGAGTGATTTGATTCCAATAGGTAGCAAACTGGGAAGGCACACTGGAATCATACCATATATTACCTACCCATTTATCCTTACCTGTTGCCATTGCAGCTTTCACTGAAAGACTGGAACTATTACTCACAATACCCAAAAGCAAAAAAGTTGCAGACAGAACACTGATCATTTTAAGCTTCATATTTCTTTTATTATTTTGCATAGTAATAAACCTCCTTTATTTTTTTGGAAAACTAAAAATATTAACCTTTAGACCGTTAGTTTTATACATCACCTCCAAATCAATTTTGTATTTTGAATATTTCTCCTAAAATAGACAGTATACGCTTTCCTTTAGCAATAAAACTTCACCTCCATTTCATAGCTTTCTTATACTCTTTCCTTTTACTGTTTTAAGAGAAAAACTCTAATTTAAGCTTAATAAAAATTATTTTAAGTTCTAATAGGGATATAAATTTAGAATTTTTAGGAAGATCTTATCAGAAACCTTTGAACCTTCTTTTGAAAAGATGTGCCTCGGACTTAACTACAATATAAAACTTGTATTTTTATTAAAAAAATCTTAAATACTGAACGTGTATAATTTATTCATTGAATCAATGAATAAATTATACATCATTTTATTTGGAAATAATTTACATTTTCTTTTTATTTTGGTTGAATTTTTTTCGATTTTCATTTTAAAACTTGTAAACTGATTGATTTAATGAATATTGTAAGCTTATTTCCACTATTTATTTTAAAAAAACATTAGGGCAGAGTTTTTCATCCGCCCTAATGTTTTTTGTGATGACTTCCACAGTATTAGATTTTTGCCTCAATTTAAAACTATCTGTTCACAGTATGATATGGACACGTTCTAACATGGTCATCCACCATACCAACCGCTTGCATAAATGAATAGATAATTACAGGTCCTACAAATTTAAAGCCTCTTTTCTTCAGATCCTTACTGATTTTTTCTGATATCGGAGTCTGTGCCGGCATTTGGCCTTCATTTTCCCAATTATTTATTATTGGATTACCATGAACATAATTCCATAAATAATTTGAAAGGCTTCCAAATTCCTTTTGTAAATTAAGAGTAGCTATGGCATTGCTTCTTACAGCCTTCAGTTTCAGTCGATTTTTCACAACATTATACTGCTCTCTAATTTCATCTAAATGACCATCAGTAAGCTCTGAACAATATATAATATCAAAATTTTTGAAGGCTTTTTTATATTCCTCTCTCTTTGCAATTATAGTACTCCAGGATAAACCCGCCTGAGCACCTTCCAGTATAAGCATTTCAAATATATATGAGTCATCATAACTTGGCACACACCATTCATTATCGTGGTAAAGTTTCATCATCTCATTGTTTCCCGGCCATAAGCATGTTCTCATCAAAAATTCCTCCAATCTTTTTCATATACATTTATTATAGCATTATAACATGACAGCCTATTGTCATATTTTAAATGCTTCATATATAATCTTTGTACAGTAAAACATAGCAGGAAATATTAGCTTAGCAATATAAAAATACCCTCCATAAAGCAAGGAGGGCATTTTTATATTTGGAAAATAAGTTGCTTATATTAGCAGTATTACTGAGCAACAAGCTGCCACTGTTGATTATATCCGCCATTACTGCTCCATTGCAAAACATTGGCTCCATCTGCAGTGGAATTATTATCAACATCCAGCAGTTTTCCGCTGTTGATATTTACAAGATTATAATAACCGTTACCCAAATCAACAATATTCCACCTTTGATTATTCTGCCCGTTGTCGGTCCATTGTATAACATCACCGCCATCCGCAGTTGAATTATTATAAACGTCCAAGGCTTTTTGACTATTTACATTTATAAGCTTATACCCGCTGCCCATGTTTGTTATAGTCCATTTCTGATTGTTTCCGCTGCCGGAGCTCCTTTGAATAACATCAGCACCGTCGGCAACCGAACTATTATTAACATCCAAGGCTTTTCCGCTATTTCGGTTTATCAGCTTGTATGTTCCATTAGATAGAACGCTGCTGTTTCCTTGGGTAATATATATGCGATATCCTGAACTTTTGTTGCAGCCGGACATGGATACTGTAATCTGTCCGTTAACTACAGAATAATTAGATATGGAAACTGTAGCTGGTCCAGAAGATACCGTATCCTTACTCACCCAATCAATTTTCTCGATCTTTACTGAAGCTGTAGAGCCGATGAAGGT
>JAEZDX010000422.1 GCA_023417975.1 Bacillota bacterium | reverse complement strand
GTCGTGAGCTTTGTGCAAGCATTCTGAAGCTTCTTCTAAAAGTTCTTTTGCCTTCTCAAGCTCTCCAGCCTTTGCGCTTTGTATAGCCATCATAGCTTTGCTTCTTGCTTCCCCACCGTTAACTATTAAGTTCATGATTATTTCTTCCATGTATATTACCACCCTTCCTGTGATTAGTTTTATAATTGTGTTGCTTTTTATTCTCATATATTTATAAAGCAATTTCCGTGCCAACCCACATTATGTTTTATAAAGGTTTATGACAAAAATAAAAAATGCGGAAATATTCCGCATTTTAAATATACTTCTTATGATTAAAGAAACTTATGATATAGCATAGCTCATCTTCAGGGACAGTTATTTCATACTTTTCATTTAAAAACTGAGCAGCTCTCCTTACTACATTATATGTATCGTTATTTTCCAAGATAAACTTTTCTTTATCTTCAAACTCTTCAAGCAGCTTCCTTCCTGCTTTAACTCTATCAAGCATGCAGCCAATGTGAAAGGTTATGCCTATTAAAATATTGGTGTCCATCTTTATATCAAGCTCTGCTTCAATATCCCTGATGAACCGCTTAATATCCTTCAGAGCTTCTTTGCCATCGATAGACAAAAGCATATTTTCTAAGGTATCGCCCATTTTAATATAGGTAGATTCTACATCTATTAAATTCTGCATCTTTTCAGCTGATTGGTTTTTCAGTACTTCTTGAATTCCAAACTGAGGAATTCTAGTATCCAGCTTAAAGGAGCTTACAATACATATGACGTTATATTCCTTCTCAATACTTCTAAGCCTTGAGTATATGCTATCCTTACCCACAAGATTCAAAGGTATAATCTCAAGTATGCTGCTATCAAACTTAAGCTGCTTAAAGAGCATATTTTTAAGAGCAACCGCACTCCCTTCCCCAGTAGTACACACCGTAATAATTGCAAGTTTTTCAATATCCTCTTCTTCTTCTCCAATAATTTCATTTTGGATTAAAGTGAATACATTATAGGTGTCCTTGTAGACTTCATCCAGTGAATACCCCATCATCGCTTTTCTCGTTGCTTCTATTACATGCAGAGTACTTACTAAAGACAAGGAACGTGTTTTAATTCCGAACTCCTGTTCAACTTCCTTTCCAAAGGTAGTTAAGGAGCCCATGTCCACAAGAAATAAAATATCAGAGCTTACATTGACTTCACGAAGATAGTCTCTAACTCTTGAAATAACCTGTTCGGGCTTTTCTTCAAGAGGAGCATTTATTCCCACAGCGTGCTTAGCTCCAAGAAGCCTATTTGCAGTATCAGCCATGGAGGTGGCTGTGGAAGGACCATGTGCAACTACTATTATAATAACATCCTTCTTCTTCTTTTCAATATCTCTTTCATCATAAACAAGAAACATGGCTAAAAATCCCGCTTCATCTATAGGTATAGACACATCCAAGGTTCTGTCAATTATTTTAAGGCAATCGAGCGCTGTGCTGAATTCTCTGCTGTGCTGTGTTCTGATCTTACTTAGCTGAGGATTTACAATCCTTTTATTTTTTCTTATTCTGTCTATAGAATTGGCTATATGTACAGCCATTCCATAATAGACTCTTTCACTCAACTGCCTTCCTAGGCTTTCTTCGCTGAACCTGATTATTTCTTCTACTACTCCAATAATCTCGGGCTGAATTATATTTTCCAAGCTTGTAATGTCAATTTTTCTGTTAACACTGTGAATATAGCTTTTGAAATAATCGTTTATATCTCTTTCCATTTCTTCTTCAAGTTCATCACTGCTTATGCCTTTGCTCCGAAGCTCGTGAACTCTTAAATCTATCATTTCATAAATATTTTCATTATTTTCTTCTTCATCATAAAGCATGGTTTCTTTAGTTTCATCAAATATACAGTATCTTTTATTTATTCCGATAAGCTTATTCCAAAGCTGACGATGCTCTATCTCCTTGTACAGTCCTTGTTTTATATACTGTGGAAGCTCAAGGCTGCTTATTTCTATTTCAGCCTTGTCCTGAGATAAGAACTCGGCATAAGCCTTTGCGCAGACGAGCTGTATATCTGTCTTAAGCTGACCAACATTACTTTCACAATGATAGCTTAAAAGTGCTCTCATAGAATTAACAGATACCCTTATCTGCCTCCCAAGTCTTGAAGACTCTTCCCTAAAAAATTGCCCGATAAGATTGAAGCGCTCTTCAAGGCTTCTTTCGCTTAAGCTTGGAATTCTTATAATCATAGGAATTCTTCTTGTAAAGGTTTTAAGTAGAGCGGAGTCAGGATTCTCCGTTGTTGCTGAAACTATCAAAACAGAAGCGCTTCTTTCAGCCTCAGTTTCACCAAGTCTTCTAAAGGTTCCCTTATCCATAAAGGTAAAGAACATTTCCTGTCCCTCAGGTGGCAGCCTGTGAACCTCATCCAGAAAAAGTATTCCTCCGTTAGCCTTTTCAATTAACCCGGGCTTATCTGCTTCTGCACCTGTATAAGCTCCCTTCTTTGTGCCAAAAACCTGGCTTAAAAGAAGCTGTGGATTATTTGCATAGTCTGCACAATTAAAGGTTATGAAGGAAGAGTCTTCCTTCATCCTCTTCATCTCAATTGCATATCTGTGTATAACTCCGGCAAACATAGACTTTCCAACACCGGTTTCCCCTAGGATAAGCATATGAAGACCTTTTGGAGGGTACAGTACTGCTGCTTTAGCCTGCTTAACGGCAGAGATTAAGCTTTCATTTGTTGAGGATAACTTATCCAAAATCGTTTCTTCTTTTTTATTTCCTTTTGCAGCAATAAAAAGAACAGGCTTTCCTTTCCCCTTAACAGCCTTTCCTTCTTCGCAAAGTCTGTTTAAATCTTTACTGACATTAGCCCTGTCAAGGTTCAGAGCATCAGCAATTTCTATTGCGCTTACTCCGTTCTCACCGCCAAGCTCCTTCAATTTTTCGTATACAGCTTCAATTCTTTTCATGTGAATCACTTCCGCTTCTTCTCAATCTACAATTATCTATTATTATGCTAATACAATAGTTAACTGTCAATACAGGATTATAATAAAAGCAACAATACTATTTGTAAGTATTGCTGCTGTATCAATATAAAATTTCTAAAGAGTATTGATTTTATGTATTTTCTACCATATAATATATAAAAAGCATACCATATGGTAATTCGATGAACTAGAAAGTAGTATCTGTCACTTATTGCAGCGAGTCAGGGGAGAGTGTAAGCCTGATAATAATATGGATATGAATAGGGCTAGGGAGAGCTTTTCCTGAAAAAATAGGGATAACGTAAATTCGCGATAAGAATTTGAGTGAGCATTGTTATATATTTATGCTAATTAGAGTGGTACCACGGAAACTCCGTCTCTTTCTTGAGATAGGAGTTTTTTTATTTTCTGTGCGCAAGAAAATAGATAATTACATGTTTTTATTGCTAAGGAATACTTCTTAATATAATGAATAGAAAAAAGAAAGGGTGAAACTTGTGCAAAAATATCAAGATCAAATCAAAGATTTATTACAGCAAAGCTTTAAATTAACAAATGTTTCATTATCTATACCGCCAGAGTCTAGATTGGGAGATATAGCGTTACCTTGCTTTTCATTAGCAAAACAATTGAAAAAAAGTCCAATGGAAGTTGCCGCTGAAATTAAAAACAAGCTTGAAGCAGCAGATTTCATCAGTAAGATTGAGGTTAATGGCGGGTATTTAAACTTTTTTATTAATAGAACAATATTTATAAAAGATACTTTAACTGAAATAAAAGATAAAAGAGATAACTATGGATCATCATTTATTGGTAAAGGAAAAAATGCCTTAATTGAGCATACAAGCATAAATCCAAATGCATCACCTCATGTAGGTAGAGCCAGAAATGCATTAATAGGTGATGTTATAGCAAGATTGCTAAAATTTCAAGGTTATTCAGTAGACACTCACTATTTTGTAAATGATATCGGTAAGCAGATAGCTATGCTTCTACTTGGAGTAAGAGACAAAGGTGATGTTGCCTTTAAGGATTTACTGGATATCTATATTGATATAAATAAACAGGTAGAAGAAAATCCTAAAAAAGAAGAAGAAGTTTTTGGATTGCTATATAAGCTTGAAAATGGAGATCCTGAAGTGAAAAATAAATTTAGAAATTTGGTTGAAATTTGCATAAAGGGTCAAACTGAGATTTTAGGAGAGCTTGGAATAAAATATGATACTTTCAAGTATGAATCCGATTATATCTGGAGTAAAAGAGTTGATGAGATATTAGAGAAGCTTATGTCTACAAACAAATTGGAGGAAGATGAAGAAGGAAGGCTGGTTCTTAATCAAAAAGAATATAATCTGCCGATGAAAGCACCTTATTTGGTATTAACTAGAAAGGATAAGACCTCATTATATCCCTTAAGAGATATAGCGTATACTATAGATAAAGTAGAAACCAACTCGGAAATGAATATAGTCGTGCTTGGTGAAGATCAAAAGTTATACTTTCAGCAGATTAAAGCTGCATTAGATATACTTGGATATGAAGCTCCGCAACCTGTGCACTATTCTTTTGTTTTGCTAGCTGAGGGTAAAATGGCTACAAGAAAGGGTAATGTAGTGTTACTGGAGGATTTTATGAAAGAAGCTTTATTAAAAGCAATAAAAAATATGAAAGACAGGTATGAAAATATTCATGAAGATACTGCAAAAGCCATAGCCTATGGAGCAGTTAAATATGCTTTTTTAAAAATTGCTAATAATAAAAATGTAACTTTTGAGTGGGATGCTGCCCTAAGCTTCGAAGGTGATTCCGGTCCATATTTACAGTATAGTTATGCTCGTATAAATTCTATTCTAAGAAAGTATGGCAAACCTTTACCGGAGAAAGTAAACTTTTCATTATTAAAAGAAAATATAGAGTTTGAGTTAGTCAAAGAACTTTCTAACTTGCAGTCTACAGTAGAAAGAGCTCTTCAGGATACAAGCCCTCACATTATTGCCAATTATGTGTATGAAGTAGCAAAAAAGTTTTCAATATTTTACCATGAGTATCAAGTTTTAAATGCAGATAATGAGGAGTTAAAAAATGCTAGACTAATACTTATTGATGCTATACGACAAGTAATTAAAATTTGCTTAGGTTTGCTGGGAATTGAAACTGTTGAATATATGTAGTAAATGACCCAGAATACGTAGCTAGCAAATAGCTGTCTATAAAATTTTATAGTAAAATTAAGAAGCATTGACTATGAAATAATGAAAGATTTGAAAGAAGTTAATGAACATTTCTTTAGAACCATAATCGATGAGTTATTTGAGTATGGTTTCAAAAATAAAATATTGACTTTAATTTTAGAGTTATGTTTAAAATACCGGCGAAAGAAAGGCAACCTTGTAGGGCTGCCTTTCTTTCAGTCTAAAAGAAGAATGATTATAGGCCAATGGCAGATTATTATTTGCTGATGTTAATCCAATAGTGATGTTGTTTGCCATAGTCTTTTTTTCTTTTCTTCTTTATGTATAGAAAAAAATGTACTTATATGAACATTAGTTCTTAGTTTATCTTTTTCACTGGAAAGGATAATAATAAGCCATTCATCATAATTGTTAAAACAATTTTTGTCCTTCAATAAAGAATACATAGTATATGTATTTTCATATTTTAGATTGTGACAATATAGTCTATTATAAATATATATCAGAGAATTCTACTCTTGTTATCTGAATAAGACGATCATCCATTAGATCTGCAGCTGTATCTAAATCTATTTCCTCCAAAACCTTACAATCCGGAAGTATAACAGTAAAGCTGCTTCCTTTGCCAACCTTGCTTTTAACTGATATACTACCGTCCAATGCTTCAACAAACCTTTTAACAAGCGAAAGACCGATACCTACCCCTTCTGCCTGCCTAGACAATAAGCTATCAACTTGTCCAAATCTCTCAAAGATTATTCCTACCTTATCTTCCGGAATACCTATTCCAGTATCACTAACTTCAATACATAATTCTTTTTTCATATTGCGCATTTTAACAGCTATTGATTTACCTTCAGGGGTAAACTTTATGGCATTGGATAGAAGGTTAAGAAGTATTCTTTCATATTTCTCTTCGTCAATCCCTATTATTTTCTTTGTAAGAGATGTAATAAACTCAATTGTAACCCCCTTTTGTGAAGCAAATGCGCTTACTGATTTAACAATTGATTTTGTTAAAAAAACTATATCGGTATTCTTTTTATGTATCTTCGCATTACCCGCATCAGCCCTTGTAATATCCAGAAGATTATTAACCAACCTCAACTGTCTAAACATATTCTGTCTTATCATCTTAATATAGCCCTTGGCCTTATCAGATAGCTCATCTTTACAAATAAGCTGCATAGCCTGTATAGCTGTGTTAATAACATTAAGTGGAGTTCTTAATTCATGTGATATGAGTGACAAAAATTCATCTTTCATCTCCAATGCCTTTTCAAGTGCTTGTCTTTTCTCGTTTTCAGCATTTATTATCAGTTGCTGCTGTTCTATCAGCCTTTTCTCTGCCATTATTCTATTCATTGCTATAGAAACTTGATTTGCAACCGCCTTCATAAGATCAAGTTCGTCTGAATCAAATGCATCTTTAGATTTGGTTCCAAATGAAAGAGTTCCTATAACCTTGTTCTGATACATTAGAGGATGACAAGCATAAGCTCTTATTCCAAAGGATTTCACAAGATCAGTTCTTTCATCCGGTGTTGATTGAATTTTTTCCGCAACTATTCTACAGCCATCTCGAGCAACACACCCACAAACAGCAACCCCAAAATCTAACCATTTAATTTCTTCGGCTGTCTCAATTGGTATTCCCTCACAAGCATTAAGCTGCAGCTTTGTTTTTTGTTCATTTATTAAATAGTTGAAAAAAGTATGACAATTAAGAAACTTCATAACCCTTGTACAAAGTTCTTGCACTATCTCTTGAGGATTGTTACTTAACAAAAGTCTCTCTGTTACTTCGTAAAGAATTTCTGCTTTTTCCTTATCCCATTTAATTCTACTTTCAGCTCTCTTTTGCTCCGTTATATCCTGGATTAAGCATGCAAATTGGCCTAACTTTGGCGAAAAAGCTTTAATCATAAAATGACGATTTAAACCTTCCGAAAATCCTTCAAAGATTGTCGATTGTCCAGTTAGAGCAACCTTACTAAAAACATCAATCCCAAGATTAGGGAAAAATAAAATTTCACTTGTGGCTTTTCCTAATATCTGTTTTTTCTTTAGCCCTAAAACTTCTTCAAACGCCGGGTTAGCATCTAGATAAAGATAATCTATCGGCTTTCCTTTATCATCGTAAATTAGTTCAGCAAGAAAAAACCCCTCGTTCATATATTCAAAAAGCGCTTGATACTTTTCTTCATTCTCCTTGAATTTTTTCTTGTATTGCACCTGCTCTATTAAATCAGCCGCTTGTCTAGCCAATACATCAAGAA
>JAEZDX010000358.1 GCA_023417975.1 Bacillota bacterium | reverse complement strand
CTACTATACTAGAAGCAAAGTAAAAACATTAACAAATGTAATTAAGAAGTTCTATACTAATTGGGATGAGGAAACCTATAAATTTTATCTTACAAAATTCGAGATAGACGAAAACAAAAGAGTATTTGAGTTATCAGCTGGAATGAAAGTAAAATACAATTTGTCACTTGCTTTATCCCATGGGGCAAAGCTGCTTATCCTTGATGAACCAACAAGTGGACTCGACCCAGCTGCAAGAGACAATCTGTTAGATATTTTTCAAGAATTGGTAGAAGAAGGGGAAATCAGTATTCTTTTCTCAACTCATATTACATCGGACTTAGAAAAATGCGCCGATTATATTACTTTTATCAACGACGGCCAAATCATTAATAGTACAGAAAAAGAAGATTTTATTAACTCATATAGATTATTACATGGAGATAAGAATCAGCTAAACAAAGTAAAAGATAAATTAATTTCTTATAAATTAACATCCTTTGGTTTTATAGGGCTAATTCACTCTGAAGACATTGATTCAATAATCAATGTTGAATCTACTTTGCCTAATTTGGAAGAGATTATGATATATTTCTCGAAAAAGGGGGATAAAAATGTATAATTTACTTTTGAAAGAACTAAAGCTGGGAGTAAATCCTTTCTTTTATGTTATGCCTTTCTTAACAGGCGCTTTGATGTTAGTTCCAGGATGGTTGTATTTTGTAGTATTCTTGTATTTTTGCTTCTTAACCATACCGAATATGTTTGCAGGTTACAAGACTCAGAATGATCTGCTATTTTCGATTATGATGCCTGTAACTAAAAAAGATATTGTGAAAGCAAAAGTGGCAGTAATTGTAATACTTGAACTATTACATATTATTACTGCAGTTATTTATGGAGTATTTCACACTAGGTTGTATCCTGATTTTATTTACTTTTTCTATAGCCCTACTATGGGGTTTTGGGGACTAAGTTTTATTATGCTTGGTGTGTTTAACATCATTTTCATTTCAATGTACTACAAAACTGCATATAAATATGGTGCAGCAACCATTGCGGGGATTACAGCTGCTATGCTTTTTGCTGGTGGAGCAGAATGGTTAGGAATAAAAAATCCGTATATTTTTAATCTTTTTAAAGGCTCAGGTGCTGATAACAATGGGATTCATTTAATAATCCTGATAGTGGGCATATTGTTATTTGCGATATTTACCTATATTGCCTATCAGATAGCAATAAAGCGCTTTGAGAAAGTAGAATTATAATGAATATAGTTATTTCAAACTCATCTGAAAAACCTATTTATCAGCAACTTTTCGAGCAAATCAGCGCACAAATTTTAAAGGGTGAATTAGAAAAAGGTTATAGCTTGCCACCAATACGACAAGCTGCCAAAGAGCTTCGTATTAGTATAATAACTGTGAAAAATGCTTGGGAAGAGCTCGAACGATGTGGATTGATATATACAGTAACTGGTAAAGGATGCTTTGTAGCCGACCTCTCACATGGTGATATACGTCGAAAGCGAGATGAAATGATTATGAATCAAATGTCTAAAGAAATATCATATTACAAGTCTTTTGGCCTCTCATTGGAAGAGGTTATTGAACTTTTGAAGAAGGTATATTGATAAATAAATGTCCAGCACAAAAGTTACAGTTATATATTTGAATCACATATAAATTTGTGTTCTTATACCGTACACCACTTACATAGAGTGCGTGGCTTTAATAGAGAGGACTTGAAGCATTTTTATTGTTCCCTCGGATGGAAGTTTAGATGGGATTTTTGTTAAATATAGAAGCGGATGTGAGCAGTTGGCTTCTTTGCTATTTTGCAAAATGGTATAAGCTCATAACCCCCGACCCCTAAAAAGCCCACCTGAATAAACAATAAAATTGCGTATTAGTATCACTTTACTGCCATAACACATGTGAAGCCCGTAGTATTGATGTCGAAGGTAAAGAACGAAAACACCTAAAAAGGAGAATTTAGTCCATTGTTTCGGACTTGCTGTATGATATAATTATGTTTAATCTTTTGATAAAAAATTGTTAGAATTAAGAATATGCATTGAGAAATGACAATGCCAGACTTACAAAAAGACAGAATATAAAATATATTAGAACAGAGGGGAAGATAATGAGCAGGATTAATGTAAAAACAGAACAGAAACGCTTTGACACAGCTTCGGATTTATACGGTATATTTTTTGAGGACATCAGCCGTGCGGGAGACGGAGGCTTATATTCGGAGATGCTCAGAAACAGGTCCTTCGAGGATTCCCTGATCCCGGATGGCTGTACAACTCCGGATTCAGGAAAGACCTTTGTTTCTCCCACCGGATGGATTGACGAGTTCAACAACGGTGAGGGCATGACCGACTGGGTCACCAATGGAAAAATTAAAGCTACACCCATCCCTGCCTGGTACTGCGATAACGCGGAGATGGAACTTGATGATGCAGATACACTGAATGTTAACCGGAAGGTGTCGCTGAAGGTCAGCTTTCGTAAGAATGGAATCATAAGGAATATCGGGTATGCTGGAGTTCCGCAGGAGGAGGGAAGAAGTTATCATTTTTACATGTTTGCCAAAGCTTCGGAAAGGGTCTCGCTGGAATTATCTGTTGTACGTACAGAGTCAATGGAGGGCGTGAATACAGCAGATGGTCCGGTTTGTGAGAAACAGGCACTTTCTAAAACTTCCATTGAGGTTAATAACTCGGAATGGACCAGATATGACGCTGTTCTTACTCCTGGGGCAACCACAGGAACGGCTGAGTTTGTGATTGCTGCTCCTGATGGCGGTGATGTTGTTTTTGGGTTTATGTCGCTTATGCCTTCCGATACATTTATGGATCATGGCCTCAGAAAGGACCTAGTTATGAAGCTTCAGGAGATGAAGCCGGCGTTCCTAAGGTTTCCGGGAGGGTGCATAGTAGAAGGCTTCACTATGGAGACTGCCATGTTATTTAGGAATACGGTGGGACCGGTGTGGGAACGTCCAAGTCACTGGCTCCTGTGGCATTACCGCACCACCAACGGACTGGGGTTTCATGAGTATCTGCAACTCTGCGAGGACCTGAACCTTCAGGCTCTTTATGTGTGCAACTGCGGCATGACCTGTCAGGGCCGCGGACCGTATTACTTTAACCATAAGGAAATGGAGGATATCATACAGGATACACTTGATGCCCTGGAATATGCGATGGGACCTGCCGATTCCAAGTGGGGAAGTCTGCGTGCACGTATGGGACATCCCGCTCCTTTTCCCATTAAATATCTGGAGATAGGCAACGAGAACAGCGGCACTGAATATGAGAGCCGATATGAGCTAATTCGCAAGGCCGTCCTTAACGAATATCCTGATATGCTCATCATCTCCAATGACCGCAGTGAGAGGACGAAGTGCGATATTGTTGATGATCACTATTACAACATGCCTGAGTTCTACGCTGAGAATGTCGGCATGTATGATAATTATGACCGTACAAAGCCTGATGTTTATATCGGAGAGTTTTCTGTTAACCAGACATATGAGGGACAGCTTCGTGCAGCTGTCGCAGAGGCCATGTTCATGGTTGGGTTCGAGCGCAATCAGGATAAAGTGAAGCTGTGCTCATATGCCCCGCTCTTTGAGCATGTACATTTTTACTCGTGGTACCCAAATCTTCTGATCTATGACAATTACAGAAGCTATGGCATTCCAAGCTACTATATGTTTAAGCTGTTCGGTAATAACCGGGGGGAGAAGGTAATTGCTTCTGATGAGGAGGCGGGGAAGATTTATCGTGAGCTTCACGGGCTTCCGATGATTACCGGTGATTTCGGAGTTAAATATCGGAATGCAAGGCTTAATGGAATCGAAGCACAACCATATAAGAATATCTTCGGCAAGGCTATTGATACGGATGACTGCAAAATGGTGGTGGTGGACGAAGACAATGAGATGTCACACAGAGAACCTCCATTTAAGGTATATTCGGCAGTTGCACTGGGAACCGATGCTGATGTTGACAAAAGAGAATATGAATTTGAAGCAGAACTCTATATGGAGAAAGGGCAGGATACCGGTGTGGGATTGCTTTGCGCACCGAAGCCATTCAGCTTCTATGACCGTATGAACCCGAATCCGAGGGATCCGTGGATGCTATTTAACCTTGAGCCGTTAAGGTGGATGTTCAGGGATGGCCAGGCTACGCTTATGCGAGGTGGCTTCAGGCTTGAGCCTGTTGCTGAGCCGGTTAATGTGAACGTGCGGTATGGAGAATTTAATAATGTTCGTTATGTATTAAGGGATACCGAGGTTGATTTGTATCTGAACGACGAACTGATTCAGACAGTTGAACTTCCGAGTTATCCTTCCATGTGCTCTGTGTGCACGGATTCCGATGAAGAGGTTATCGTAAAAATTGTCAATTTCTCGGAAAAAGAAGATGATGTTCAGATTACCCTGGACTGTGACGTGGAGTCAGAATACAGGGTGGAATATGTTACAGGAGAAGCTGATGCAGAGAACAATCTCGCGGATCCGGAGCATGTACGTGACAGACAGGAGACCAGAATGGGCGCAGGCAGAGAGTTTGTATTTAGCGCCGCACCGTTATCCGTGAATGTACTGATTTTAAAGAAAAATCCTCGCTGATACTCTTAATGCAGCTAATCAGATTTTTGGGCATGTATAAATTAATAGTTGAAGTTGTTTCCCAGTATGTTCCCTCAAACTTGTGAACTGATCCCTCTCAAGTAGACAGGTGAAAAAACAAAAAAATTATGATGCTGAGGTCTGGTTTCGATATTCTTTCGGAGCCAGACCTTTTACATTTTTCTGTAATCTTATCGTGTTGTAGAAAGTTATGTATTCATAAACAAGCATACAAGGCCTTTCAGTCACACTTCCTGTCCTTGTATGGAATTGCCTTGGTGAAACTAAATTTTTCCAGGGGTATAAACATTGGTGGCTGACCGTCAATCGGGAGATATACTTTCTTGGTTGGCTTTTTTTGTATCTGATTTATAAATCTTCATTGACATTTTGGTCTATAAGGAATAGACTTAAAATATAAAGTCGATAATTTATAGACCAAGGAGGTTTAGTATGGAAGTTTATAAATTTACAGAAAGTGAAGAAAAGTTTGCAGAATTAATTTGGCAGAACGAGCCAATCGGCTCCGGCAAGCTTGTGAAGCTATGTGAAAACGAAATGAACTGGAAAAAGTCCACAACATATACAGTGCTGAAAAAGTTATGTGAAAAGAACATTTTTAAAAATGAGAATAGTGTAATTTCATCTCTAATTACAAAGAATGAATATTATGCCAAGCAAAGTATACGTTTTGTTGAGGATACTTTTGGAGGATCACTGCCAAAGTTTCTAACAGCTTTTATTGGCGGGAATAAGTTAAGCAAGCACCAGGCTGAAGAGTTGAAAAGATTGATTGACGAGCATAAGGAAGTGTAGTAATGAGTAAATTATTTATTTCTGTTTTAAATATGAGCATTACGGCAAGTTATGTAATCCTTTTTGTTATACTGGTCAGGCTGCTGCTGAAAAAAGCTCCAAAAGTCATATCCTATGCTTTATGGGGTGTGGTTGCTTTACGGCTTATAATTCCATTACACTTTGAAAGCATATTTAGTCTCATACCACGGAATACCAATACTGTTCCAATTCCATATGATATCATCTATCAGGAAAGTCCGCAGTTTAATAGTGGAATAAAAGTAGTTG
Organism: Bacillota bacterium; assembly: GCA_023417975.1. Taxonomy (GTDB): domain Bacteria; phylum Bacillota; class Clostridia; order Clostridiales; family Clostridiaceae; genus JAEZDX01. Next base: position 4,661 of record JAEZDX010000358.1, on the reverse strand, counting down.
ACTCATTCATAAGTGAAGCACTTCCTGCACCGACTATTAAAGCAAGTGTAAATCCGTTGCAGATTTACACGGACATAGGGGCATACCTTTGGGCCTTAGGAATAATTGCATTACTTGTTTATAGCTGCGTATCAGTTTTAAAACTAAAAACACAGCTTAAAAGTGCACAATTGCTAGAGCACAATATCTTCGAAGCGAAAAACTTGAAAACACCCTTTGTGCTTGGTTTAATAAGACCAAAGATATACTTACCGGCTGGACTTAATGACACCGAAAGAGTCTATATTTTGCTGCATGAACAGACACATATCCATCGAAAAGACTATATCATTAAAATATTAGCCTTCTTAATATTATCCGTGCATTGGTTTAATCCCATTGCATGGATTGCATTCAGGTTAATGAGCACGGATATGGAGCTTTCCTGTGATGAACATGTACTAAAAGAAATGAATGAAGATATTAAAAAGCCTTATGCTAATTCCTTATTGTCGCTTGCTGCCGGAAAGCATATTTTAAACAGTAGTCCGCTTGCTTTTGGCGAGGGTAATATAAAAGAAAGAATTAAAAACGTGCTGAAGTATAGAAAACCAAAGTTTTGGGTCACTGTTTTTTCAATCATTATTGTGACGGCAGTTGGAATTGGTCTCATGTTAAATCCAAAAGCTAAGGCATTAGATGAATCAGAACGAATAACTGATTCAGCACATCAGTATAATAACGATTTAATTTCATCACAAAAGACACTTGAGCCTACTGCGCCAAAATTGTCCTTAGAGCAAGTCCTTGGTGCCGATATGCCGATACTGGACTACGCTTCGGATGATATAGTAATATTCCACGATTATTTTGGTTTATTTATATATGACCTAAATAAGCGTCAAATCATTCGCAGTATAGACTTAAAACCTTTGAATTGTCATCAAACACAAGGAAGCAACTATTGCGATGTTTCGGTGAGTTTGGATGGTAAAACTGTGAATTTGCACCCAATGGAAAGCAAAAATATGTATATATATACAGTTTCAAGCCATACACTGCAGGAAGCACCCTATCAGAAGATGGAGAAGCGTTTTACAAGCGTTTCCATAGAAGGTGTAATTGATCCTGCAAAGTTGGGCAGCTACAGCTATAGCGCAGCTAAATTTGATACAGGTGAATATGGATATTTACATACTTCCGACTGGACGGTGGGTACACTTTCTTATGTACGCGGTGATATGATTTATCCGCTTTTTAGTGTAAAGAAGTAACTAGCAGGAAAAACAAATTATAGTTTTCTATATTCTTTTGGAGTTGTTTTAATAATGGACAGAAAATTTCGGTTAAATGTGCGAATCGTATCATATCCACATTGAAAAGCAATATCTACGATGGAATGTTTCTTATCCTTAAGTAGTGCGCAGGCTTGACGAATTCTCAATTGATTTAAGTAAGATGTATAACTTACCTTCATTTTGTCCTTAAAGTATTTGGACAAATAAGTATATTCATATCCGAGATGTGTAGATAATTCTTGTAAACTACATGTCTCATGATAATTTTCACCTACAAAGGTAAGGATTTGATGTAACAGCGTTGGCTCATCCCACGCTGTTTTTTTAATCATGGTTGTTTGCGTACTATATAAGCCGCATATATGATATAAAAGTGCTTTTTGCTCAAAAATATTTTGTGTAAGTATTTTATCTAGAGCAAGAGGAGACAAATGAAGTATTGGATTCTCCGGTATGCATCCAGGATACTTACTTTCGAAATCGTCAATGATTTCTGGTGAAAAAATGATAATATTGAACAAAGAACTGTCTATTGTATTGAAAGAATGTAATTGATTAGGAAAGATAATAATCAAATCACCTGCAGCAAGAGGATAGTCCTTTTCGTTTAGTGTTACAATTAATTCTCCGGAGATAATGGAAATCAACTCATAACATCTGTGAAAATGGCATGGATAGATTGCATTTTCTAACTGAAAGGCACTATATTTTTCAGCATCGTTGGAATTGTACTCTTCGTAAAAAAACACGATAAAGCTCTCCTTTTTGGAAAATTATTAAGTAATAATTATTTGTATTGTACCAAAAATCGCAAATATTGTCCATAAATATTCGACTTTTGTCCGTTGTTAAAAAGTGACGTATTATATAATAACTTTAGATGTTTGGTGGAGGCTAAAATTTGTGGAGTTAAATACAAATGAATCATTTTAGGCAGTTTCTTGCCTGCAGTACAACAAGCAAAGCAATGAGTGGAATCAAGTGGAATGATTGAATGAAAGAGATGGAGGTTATCGTATGAATGAAAAAATAGCATGTAATCCTTATTTACCAAGTTATGAATATGTACCGGACGGAGAACCCTATGTATTTGGAGATCGTGTCTATGTATATGGTTCCCATGATCGTTTCAACGGATATGGGTATTGTCAGAATGACTATGTGTGTTGGTCGGCACCAGTGGAGAATCTAGGTGATTGGAGATATGAGGGAGTAATTTATCCTAGAAACGAAGATCCATTAAATCAGGACGGAGATATGTATTTATTTGCCCCAGATGTGACGAAAGGACCGGATGGCAGATATTATCTTTATTATGTGTTAGATCATGTAGGAGTAGTTTCAGTAGCGGTGTGTGATACTCCTGCAGGACAATATCGATTCTATGGATATGTACATTATGAGGATGGAATAAGGCTCGGAGAAGCAGCAGGAGATGAACCTCAATTTGATCCAGGTGTTCTAACAGAAGGAAAAGAGACTTTTCTATATACGGGTTTTTGTATGCCTAATAATAAGAATAGGCATGGTGCAATGGTAACGGAACTGAAGGAAGATATGTTAACCATTAAAAGAAAACCTCAGTTTGTAGTTCCTTCAAAACCTTACGAGGAAGGAACTGGATTTGAAGGGCATGCATTTTTTGAGGCATCTTCTATTCGCAAGGTTGATGATAAGTACTATTTTATCTATTCATCCATATTAAATCACGAATTGTGCTATGCAATTTCGGATTCTCCTTTTGGTCCGTTTTCCTATCAAGGCGCAATTGTAAGCAATAATGATATGTTTATAGATACTTATAAGCCCGCTGATCGTGCTATGTATTATGGGGGCAATAATCATGGCAGCATAGAGCAAATTAATGGAGAGTGGTATATTTTTTATCATCGTCATACTAACGGAACTAATTATAGCAGACAGGGATGTATTGAGAAAATTGAAATCCTTCCAAACGGAATGATTCCACAAGTAGAGATGACATCCCAGGGAGCCAGTGGCACACCATTTGTCGGAAAGGGGAGTTATCCAGCTTACATAGCTTGTAACCTATTTTGCAAGGATTATTCCAGCACAGTGGGAGGGCCAGGAGACTTTATGGATAATCGTTTTCCGAGGATCACTCAGGATCAACCGGATGGAACACCAGGACAGGGATATATATCTAATATGAAGGATGGTTCCACTGCTGGGTTTAAATACTTTGATTGCCATAAGGTTACGCATATCTCTGTTACAACAAGAGGAGCTGAAGGGACAATGCTAATCCGGACAAAGTGGGACGGAGAAATTGTAGGAAGTATATCCCTTGGAAACAACAATGAGTGGAAGAGTTACGAAGCGGTTGTTTCGATGGAAGATGGAGTATGGCCCCTGTATTTTGAGTATAAGGGAAGAGGACATTTGTCTTTCTCAGAATTCACATTAAGTTAGGAGAATAGAGATCTATGGAAAATAAGGCAATGAATCCGATCATTTATTCGGATTTTCCGGATCCGGATATTATTCGTGTTGATGACACCTATTATATGGCAAGTACAACCATGCATTTTATGCCTGGATGTGATATTCTTCGCTCCTATGATTTGATCCATTGGGAACTGTTAGATCAGGTTTACGAGGAACTGGAGAAACTTTCCGCTTATCGGTTGGAAGGAGCTAATCAGATTTATGGAAAAGGAATGTGGGCACCGACCTTACGATATCATGAAGGAAAGTTTTATTTGTTATTTACCTCCAATGATACACATAAGACTCATTTGTTTTGTGCAGAAGATGCGAATGGTCCATGGAAGCCAATTGATATGGAAGGTTTTTACTATGATAGTTCTCTGTTTTTTGATGACGATGGTAGAGTTTATATTGTGCATGGCCAGAAAACACTGCATCTCACAGAGCTTCGACCTGATTTATCTGGTCCACTAGATGGAGGACTGGAACGGATCATTGCAGAAGATGAAGAGAGGATTATGCTTGGTTTTGAAGGTTCTCACATGTATAAACGGAACGGTAAATATTATATTTTTACTTGTCATATACTTTCTTACGGAAGTAGAAGAAAGTCAGAGGTTTGCTTTGTTTCCGATTCTCTTGAGAACGAGTTTCAAGGTAAATGTGTGATTGATGATGATTGTGGCTATCATAATCTGGGTATAGCTCAGGGAGGTATGATAGATACTCCCAATGGTGAGTGGTATGCCTTTATGTTTCATGACAGAGGGTCACTTGGACGAGCACCCGTACTTATGCCAATGCATTTTGAAAATGATTTTCCCGTGCTGGGGGTGGATGGAAAGGTTCCTCTTTTTGTTTGTGGCCCAAAGTCAACAAGACCAGGGTATCGATATGCACCGATCAATGATGACGATGACTTCAATTACATAC
>JAEZDX010000308.1 GCA_023417975.1 Bacillota bacterium | reverse complement strand
AAATAGGCTTGGCTTTAGGAAAAAGAGAAAACCAGCTTCCTTTATATTTGTAGGTCCTACGGGAGTTGGAAAAACCGAGCTTGCTCGTGCTCTGGCAGCTGAGCTTTTTGGAACCGACGATGCGCTTATCAGAATTGATATGTCGGAATATATGGAAAAGCACACTGTATCAAAATTGATTGGTGCACCTCCAGGATATGTGGGTTACGATGAAGGTGGTCAGCTGACAGAAAAGGTAAGAAGAAGACCGTACTCAGTTATACTTTTGGATGAAATAGAAAAGGCTCATCCGGATGTTTTCAATATGCTGCTGCAAATACTTGAAGACGGAAGATTAACCGACAGCCAAGGAAGAACAGTATACTTTGAAAACACAGTAATTATTATGACGTCTAATGCAGGTACAAATTTCAAATCATATGGTATAGGATTTGCTCAGGAAGGCTATAATGTGCTTGAAGGTAAAGTAATGGATGCACTAAAGGATATATTTAAGCCTGAATTTTTAAACAGAGTTGATGATGTTATAGTATTTAAGAGCTTAACAAAGGAAGAACTATATAAGATAATTTCATTAATGCTGAAGGAAGTAACCGATGAAGTGAGAGAAAGAAATATCACCATTGAGTTTACTGAAGCTTTGAAGAATTTTATCTTGGAAAAGGGATATGATCCTAAGTATGGTGCAAGGCCGCTTAGAAGGACAATTCAAAGATATATAGAGGATGAAATAACTGATGCCTTTTTAACTAAAAAAGTTAAAGAGGGAGACAGAGCGGTTATTGATTATGTGGACGGAAAAGTTGTGCTAGAATAGTTAATAAAACAGCTCCGGAGGAAGTTTAAATCCTTCGGAGCCTATTTTATTTATATAAGTAAGGAATATTAAGTTAAGCCCAACAATGAGGACAATCTGTTTCAGTGCTTTTTTTTAATAGCTGTGCTCCCGCTGCTTCATCAACTATTACAGTAACATCACTATGGATTTGAAGAAGTGATGCCGGAATATGTGTATTAATTTTGCCGTTTACAAGGTTGCCAATTATTTCGGCTTTTGCAGTACCGCTGGCTAACAATATAATCTGTTTGGCTTTCATAATACCACCAACACCCATAGTTAATGCCGATGTAGGTACCTCTTCTATGCTGTTAAAAAATCTTGAATTTGCAGCAATGGTATCTTCTTTCAGCTTTGCAGCATGAGTTCCTACATAAAGTGTATCGGAAGGTTCATTGAAGCCTATATGACCGTTATTTCCTATTCCGAGAACCTGAAGATCTATTCCTCCTGCCTCTGAAATTCTTCTGTCATAGGAAAGACATTCTTCATCTATATTCTCTGCTATTCCATTAGGTACAAAGGTATTGCTTTTATCTATATTTACATGGTTGAAAAAATTGCTGTCCATGAAATATCTGTAACTTTGAGGATGACTTCCATGAAGGCCAAGATATTCATCCAAGTTAAAGGTTGTTACCTTGGAAAAATCTACTTGTTTATTTACGTTATATTCTATAAGCTGCTTATACATACCTACAGGGGTACTGCCGGTTGCCAGACCAAGTATGCAGTTAGGCTTTAAATTTACCAAGTCCTTTATTATCTGTGCTGCTGCTGCGCTCATTTCATCATAGTTTTTTGCTATTATAACTTTCATTTTACGCTCCCCTTTCTTCTAGAGATATTTGTTTCTAATGTATATTTATCGGATCTATATACAGACTCCTCTACGAAAAGCATTGTATCGTCAGAGGTATAGCTTTTGCTGAATACCTTCAACAGCGGAACATTTTCATTTAGTCTGAATAAACCTCTGTAATAATCATCCATTAATATAGCTTGAATGGAGGCATCGGTATTATTTACGGAAAGACCGTGGTTATCAAGATACTTATAAAAGGAACCTTCCAGATCCTTTTTCTCAAGCTCGGGCACAGTGCTGCAAGGTATATATATTATCTCTTCAGCAATGATTACAGCCTTTACAATTCTTAATCTGTGAATTTTGAAAAGTTCATCAGCTTTTAGCAAGCTATACATATCTTCATCAGCTTCAATTTTGTCAAATGCTACAATTTCAGTTCGAAAAGCTATTCCGGAAACTTCCATCATTTCAGTAAAGCTCATTATATCTCTCTGCTTGATTTTCGGTTCACATACAAATGTACCTTTACCTTTTTCACGCGAAAGTATTCCTGCTTGAACCAATTCTCCAATTGCCTGACGGACAGTCATTCTGCTTAAGCTGTATTCTTCGGCAAGAACTCTTTCGCTGTCAATACAATGCCCCGGAGGCCATATGCCTTCATCTATTTTTTTTCTGAGTTCTTCTGCCAGCTGATAATATATAGGAATAGGGCTGCTTTTATCCATGTTATCACCACCGAATGTATGTTAAGGAAGATTTATATTTGATTATTAATATAATATCCTTTATAATTATTATATAAGAATATTGTATAGTTGTCTATACCACTAGACAAGATTTAAATAATAAATATAGAAAGTCTAATTCGGAGGTGTAAAATGCTTATTAAAAATTGTCGTATAATTTATAAGGATAAAATTGAAGAGGGGTCCGTTCTTATCAGAGCAGGAAGAATAGCTGAAATCAATCCGACTCATGAAGAAGAAGAAGAAATAATTGACGGGCAAGGCTTATATCTTTCGCCGGGCTTTATCGATATTCATATTCATGGAGCAGGGGGATATGATACTATGGATGGAAGTGCCGAGGCTATAAATAATATATCAAAGGTTATTGTAAACTATGGGACTACGGCCTTCCTCCCAACTACAATGACTTGCGATATATCCGATATCAGAAAAGCTGTGGACGCAGCTGTAGAAGCTAAAAAGAAAGGAACTGAAGGAGCGGAAGTATTAGGAATACATCTAGAAGGGCCATTTATAAGTCCGGGAATGATAGGAGCTCAAAATCCTAAATTTGTTAAGGGACCATCAAAAGAAACTTTCGATTTTATAGTTCAGGATAATAAAGAGCACATTGTTACTGTAACTATAGCTCCTGAAGTGGAAGGGGCTTTGGAGCTTATTGAGTATTTAAGAGCTAATGGCATAGCGGCATCAATAGGCCATTCAAATGCGACTTACAGTGAAGCCGTGGAAGGAATAAAAAGCGGCGTAAGCCATTCAACACATCTTTTTAATGCAATGACGGGATTCCATCACAGGGAACCGGGAGTAGTAGGGGCAGTATTTGATTCCGAAATTACTACAGAGACTATATGTGACGGTATTCATATAGCTTATCCGTCATTAAGAGCCGCATATAAGGTTAAGACCCTTGATAAGATTATGCTTGTAACGGATGCCATGATGGCATGCGGAATGAAGGAAGGAACATATTCCCTAGGGGGTCAGGAAGTTCATGTAAAAGACGGTGCAGCCAGACTGGGAAACGGTGCCTTAGCCGGGTCTATTCTGACACTGGATAAAGCCATAAAAAATGTTCGAGATAATACAGACTATGCTTTATATGAGATAGTAAAAATGGTAACATATAATGCTGCTAAGCATTGTAAGGCTGAGCATAGAAAGGGTCTTATAAAGAAAGGCTATGATGCAGATCTTGTAATGTTTGATGAAAATATAAATATAAAGAAGGTTATTTTAAGAGGAAAGGTATATAAAGAATAGAAAAAGGGCCATAAGGCCCTTTTAGTTTGATTATTCATTAAAATTGGAGTTAATAAGATTTACCAAAGCTGTTACTGCATTCTCTTCATCTTCGCCTTCTGCCATGATTGTAATTTCAGTTCCCTTTGAAGCGCCTAAAGCCATGATACTTAGAATTGATCGCGAAGAGGCATCCTTATATCCGTTTGTAACCGTAATATTTGATTTGAACTTGGATGCTTCTTCAACAAACATAACCGCGGGTCTTGCATGTAAGCCTGCCGAATTCAATATGGTGACTTTTTTTGAATACATAATATTCACCCCAGTACCATTTTATTATTTATATTTATACTTAACCACTATATCTTTTCCGCATTCTACAGTTTTGTTTAATGGAAAATCAATATCTTCAACTCCCATTGGCAAAGTAATCAATACAGGAGTTATTAATGAAAGACCTTTCTCCTCCATAATAGACCTGTTAATTTTCAATATTGGATCTCCAGCCTTTACTTTAGTACCTTCTACTCCGATTCTTTCAAAGCCTTCGCCTTCAAGTTCAACAGTATCAATACCTACATGGATAAGAAGCTCAATACCGTCGTCGGTTCTTATGGCAAAAGCGTGATTAGTTCTGAAAATTAATACCAGTTCTCCATCTGCCGGTGCAACTACCAAATCGCCAGTTGAGTCGATGGCAACTCCATTTCCAACAAGTCTTTTTGAAAAGGTCTCATCCGGTACTTCCGATAAATCTATAACCTTTCCTGATATTGGTGCTACTAAATTTAGTGTCTTTTTAAACAATCCAAACAAAATAAGCCCTCCTCACAAAATAAAGTTTAAAGCCCCTAACGGGTATATTTATACAACAAAGGAATTAACGCAAAAAAGGCATAAGTACTAAACTTATGCCTGATTAAACAGTAACACGTTCTGATATATAAAAGTATAATTAATATGCATTGTTATGTCAAGAAATATTAATAAATAAATGTCTAAAATGGTATTGACTTTTTATATCCAAACGATTACTATTTAAGCAATGGAATGAGAATCGGCGTGTTACCACTTTAAATAGTGGGCAAGAGCTGAAAAGGATATAGGCCTTTTCAGCTCTTTTTTAATAACTTTTTGTGAAATAGCGTAAACTAATCAATAGATTTTCAAACTTGCAAAGGTTATGGGGGTGTGTTTATGAACAATACCACTGCACAAAACTATATGGTGTTAAAGGTTTTTAATAATAATGTTCTTTTGGTTGAACATAGAGGAAAGGAAAAGATACTGTATAGCAAAGGCATTGGTTTCGGTAAAAAAACAGGGGATAGAGTTCCTGTGGACGCCAATATAGAAAAGACGTATAGTATAGAGGATAAAGGAAATTCAAACAAATTCAATCAGCTGCTAAGCTATGTAGACAATGAGCTGATCGGATTATGTGAAGAAATGATATACATGATGAGCAAAGAGCTGAACGAAGAACTCAATGAGAAGATACATATTTCCTTAGCGGACCATATTGCCTTTGCATTGAAACGGCTAAAAGAAAACGATGAAATTTCCAATCCTTTTCTGTTGGAAACTGAGATTCTGTATAAGAGAGAGTTCGAAATTGCAAAAAAGGCAATTGGAATGTTGGAAAAGAAGACAGGAGTTTCAATACCTGACGGAGAAATAGGCTTTATAACTCTTCATATACACTCGGCAAGGCAGAAGGGAAAGCTGTCTAATACCGTAAAGTATGCATTGGTGACCAATGCGGTGGTGGAAAAGATTGAAAAAGCCTTTAATATATCGGTAGACCGGCAATCCATCAATTATGCCCGATTTGTAACGCACCTTCGTTTTGCCATAGAAAGAATAATCAAGAACAATCCGATAAAAAACGCATTACTCGGTACTATAAGAAAGGAATATCCGGATTCCTACAAGTTAGCTGAAGAAATGTGTAGGTTTATTGAGGAACAATTTTTAATTAAAGTTGTTGAAGATGAAGTTGGGTATATAGCGTTGCATATTGAAAAGCTGAGAAGTGAATAATGAAATATGTTTTAATAGGTCCGGAATTTTGCGTTTCGGATCTATATTTTCGTGCAAATAGTATTTACAAATAATATATAATGTTGACATATTGTTGTCATAAAGTATATATATAATAAAAGCATAACAAAGAAATAAAAAAATACAATTTCAAATTAAAGAGCAGCGGTTAGTCCCCCTTTCCGTCTGCTCTTGTTTTATTGTATATGAGAACTGAAAAATTACGAAACTATAAAAAACAGAACAATTGAGGTTATACTGAGCAGTAAGCTTATCAAAACAATAAATACAAGTGTCTGTACTTGATTCAAGCCTGTAGAAAGTAGTCTATGATGAATTTGAGAGGCATCAGCTTTATAAATTGGAACTCCTCTTAAAAGCCTCTTAAAAATTACATACAGGTTGTCGAATATAGGAACTCCAAGTGCAAGAATTGGTATAAACAGAGAAATCATGGTTGCTTGCTTAAAGGCGCCGTCAAGGGCGATGATAGCAAGTATAAAACCGGCAAAATTAGCTCCGGAATCACCTATAAAAACTTTAGCGGGGAATCTGTTATATTTTAAGAAGCCCATTAAAGCTCCCATAAGTATTATGCACATCATAGCGGAATAAGTCTGATTTTTTGCCATAGCAACTACGAAAAGGGTTGAAGCACCTATTAAGGATAGACTGCCTGAAAGTCCGTCCAAGCCATCAGACCAGTTTATAACTGTTGTAACACCTAAAATCCAAGTGATAGTTAATATAAATTGTACAGGTATTGGAAGGAGGATATATCCACCTGTAAATGGATTGGTGAAGCCGGTGAATACAATACCGGAACAAAATATTAACACTGAAGCAAATATTTGAACAAGGAGTCTCGGCCACACAGCAAATTCTATTTTCCTTGTTTTAAAATAATCGTCGATCAAGCCTACGAAAAACACAAGCAGTGATGCAAGAAAGATAATTACAAAATCACTGTTTAATGGTCGTATAAAAATTATGTAACCCAGGAAAAAACATATGAAAATACTTATGCCTCCTACAAGGGGAACAGGATTTTTATGATTCTTTCTCTCTGTAGGTCTATCAAGAAAATCGAACTTATAGCCTGCCTTTATCACATATGGCGTTAATAAGGCTGTCATTAAAAATGTTAATAATAATGCCATTATGTACTTCAATTTATTCACCTCTTTGCTTATTTAAAGATGTATGAGTTCAAGCATTTGCAAACTCGCTTTATGAAATACCGAAGCTTCGGCACTTTTTCTAAAGTAACAAATATAACTGATACATCTATATAAAGTTTAAAAACTAATCAATATCAAGGATTTAAAATATGATAAATTATACTGCATACAAGCCTAATATGCAAAGTATTGCTGTAACTATTGAAAACACTGTTACTATTCTTGACTCATGCCACCCGGATAATTCAAATGAATGATGAAAAGGGGCCATTTTAAAAAATCTTTTTCCTGTAAGCTTAAAGAATATTATTTGAATTATATCGGATAGTGCCTCAACTACGTAAATACCGCCAACAATTAATATAAAAAGCTCAAATTTAAGAAGCATGGCAACAGTTGCAACTGCACCGCCAAGTGCAAGAGCACCTGTATCTCCCATAATAACTCTAGCAGGATACGAGTTATGCATAAGAAAGCCAAGTAGCGAACCTACTAAAATTCCACAAAAGACAGATAGGGAGTAATTTCCTAAGGCAAAGCTTACAAGGAGGAAAAAGGTCATCACAATTAAAGTGATAGAGGTACACAGTCCATCTAAGCCATCTGTAAGATTAACCGAATTAGTCATAGCTGCATAAAAGAATACGGTAAACGGAAAATAAAGTACGCCTAAATTCAAAATTATTTTACTAAATGGAACTATTATTGTAGTGCCGATGAATACACTTTTATAGCCGTAATAGGTGAAAAACATTGCTACTAGCAAAATAAGAAGCATTTTTTGACCTGAACTCAAACCTTTATTGTTTTTATGAAAAATTTTGAGACTGTCGTCAATTAAACCTATTGCACCGAAACAGATTAAGGAGAGAAAGCATATGTAAACTTGAGGACTGCAATAGCTTTTTACAAAGATGAAGGTTATTATTGAAGCTAGTATAAAAATTATGCCTCCCATGGTAGGAACACCTGACTTTTTTTCATGATTTTTAGGGGCTTCCTTTTTAATATATTGACCGAATTTTAGCTTGTGAAGGATAGGAATCATAATGTAGCCTAAGGTGAGTGATAGTAATAGGCTTATGATAACAGTATAAATTAAAATGTTCACAGAGATACCTCCTAACAGTAAGTTGTAATTGTTTATATACTTTGCTAAAGTAAATATGTGGAACTTATAAATTCAAATCTATTATATAGGCAGCAGTAAGAAAAATAGAACAAAATTCAAATTGTAGAAAAAATTCAATATTTTGAATTGTAAAGCTGTGTGAGTTTAAGCGATAATAAGTTTATATATAGACACATAGCTACAATATGCAATGGAAGGGATGGTTGGCTTGCAAGAGTGGGATTGGGAAGAAAACCTCATATCAACTATAAGAAGAAATATATGTTTTATATTGGAAACGTTCTATGAAGACAGCCAAACATCAATGGCAAAGTCGTTAAATATAAGAACAAATACACTGCATACATACATAAATACTGATACTAAGCCCCCTATTACATTTATATATAAGCTTTGTAAAGAGCATAACCTATCGGTAGATGCATTTTTGAATAATGATCTGGCAGGTGAAGTTGAAAAGGCAAGAAAAAAAGAAACCATAAAGACGTTTTGCAAAAAATATATAGGGTGTTACCATACATATTTTTTTGTTATAGATTCAAATTCATTGATGGAAGGTTTAATTCAGGAAGGTATTCTAGAAATTGATGATTTTGGTAGCATTAAATTTCAGATTTTAAATTCTGATAAATATTTCAGCGGAACTATGACTGCCTCAGATGAGTTAATATATTTGGACCTAAGAAGCATAAAGGAGAAAATAAATATTGTATTGAAAAATCCAGGGAAAAATATTAAAGAAAGGTATATAGGAGGCATGGGGATATTAAATATATCATCGCCTGAGGATAATAGGATTCCTGCTGCTCAAAAATTAATAATAAGCAGGGTGAAAATACCTATAAAGGAATACTTTAATACACTGACGGAGTTTCTGGAGGTAAAAACTTTCTTAAAGATACGCAAGGATATATTGGAGGAACTTTTGATAACTACCATGGCAATCAGTGACGATAAACAGCAAATGCTTGGTGGATTACTCAAGGACAGCAGGATATCAGGTAAGGATAGGCTTATTATTGACGAAAATAGAATTGCACTGCTTAACAGGGTATTGGGAAAAGAAGAATTCACTATGTTTTTGGCTTATTTACAAAAGTATAAAAATTGCGGTGACATAATAAAATTTAACAGTATGAAAATCGGCATTGAAGAGGATAAGATGATTTATAGATTTATAAAAAATGAGTTTAAACTGAAACTTTAATAAAATAAAGTCTGCAAATGAACAAAATAAAAATTCATTTGCAGCCTTTACTATCTATGCTGTTTGGAAAGCTTTTTTACATAATTTTTATAATTTTGCTGAGCACGTTTATCTATTTTTCTCTTGGCAAACTCCGCTTCTCGCTTAAGCTTTATATAGCTTGAGAATCGGTTTTTATCAAGATTGCCGGACTCTATGGCGCTTTGGACAGCACATCCCGGTTCGGAACCGTGTGAGCAGTCGGAAAATTTACAATTGGAAGCCAAAGTCTCTATATCTTGAAAGGCAGTATCAACATTTTCACCAGCATCCAAAAGCTGAAGCTCTCTCATGCCGGGGGTGTCTATAACGATGCTTCCGTTTGAAAGAGGAATGAGCTCTCGGTTAGTAGTGGTGTGACGTCCTCTGTCACCTAAGGAACTTACTTCTTGAGTTTCAAGCAGCTCTTCGCCTGATATTGTATTAATAAGTGTGGATTTACCTACTCCGGAGGATCCAAGAAAGGCTACGGTAATACCAGGCTTTATATAATTATGAAGCCCTTCCAAACCCTCTCCTGTTAGACTGCTTATACGGAGAATATCTACTCCCGGTGCAGTAGCTTGAACCTCTAAGTACTTTTCATCAGCATCATGGCATAAATCAACCTTGGTAAGAAGTACTACAGGAATGGCACCGCTGTCCCAAGCCATTGTTATATACCGTTCCAAGCGTCTCAAGTTATAATTTTGATTAAGGGACATGCATATGAACAGAGTGTCAATGTTAACTGCAACAATTTGTTCTTCAAAAGTAATTCCGGCACTTTTTCTGGAAAACTTGCTCTTTCTTTTCAAAATTTCTTTTATAACGGCTCTGTCATCATTAGCATGTATATTGTCAAGTACTACCCAATCTCCAACGGCAGGATAGTCACTGCGGCCTTCTGCGGAATGCATGATTTTGCCTGATACCGAGGCTAAAAATTCACCCTTTTCCGTAAAAACTTTGTACATACCTTTATATTCAATTGCAACTCTTCCAATAGTACACGAAGAGATTAAATCCTTATATTCAGTGTATAAAGCCTCATTCCAACCTAATTCATTTAAACTGTAAGTTTTGTTCAATTATATTACCTCCTGAATTTTGGGCATAAAAATAGCCCTATTGTAGTTTATAACCACTCCAGGACGGTAATTAACAATAATGCAAAAGTTATATGGCTAAAAAGCAATAATATTAAAGCATCAGTAACTTAATCCGGGAGCAGTCCTATTAAAATTTAAAGCTGTTAAAATATCTACACTCGACATTTTCATATGACATCACTCCTTTTCAAAAATCATAATGATAAATTAAAAAACATGTTACCTGTATTATTATATATCACTATTGTGAAAATGTTAATAGGTAAAGAAAAAATATTTTTATAACTACATTTATTAATAGAGATTCAATTCAGCTGAATCTCTATTTGTTCTTCTTTGCATAGGTTATTACCTTATGCTTGAATTTGTTTTTTTCATCCAATTCACCATCTATCTCGTCAATACTTTCCCATTGCTTTTCATCCCACTCAGGAAAGAAAGTATCTCCATTAAAATCATGATATATTCTCGTAATGTACATTTTTGAAGCATAGGGGAGCAGCTGTTTGTAAATTTGACCTCCTCCTATGACGAAGTATTCTTCTTCGGCTTCCACATATGGCTTAAGTGCATCAATACTGTAAACAACCTCAACGTTCGGATCTTGAACCGTATAATCTGTATTATTGGTGAGAATTACATGTTTTCTGCCAGGAAGCACCTTGGGCAGAGACTCAAAGGTTTTTCTCCCCATAATCATAGTTTTGCTGCCGGTAGTAGTTTTATCTTTAAACTTTTTAAGATCTGCCGGCAAGTGCCATAGAAGGCCATTATTGCCGCCGATGACATTATTATTCGCTATAGCTACAACTATACTAAGCATTATACAGACACCTCCATTTTTATGGAAGGGTGATGCTTGTAGTCTATAAGCTTTATATCATCAATAGTAAAATCGTAGAAGTTGGTGATTTCAGGATTTATCCAAAGCTTGGGAGCGTCATAAGCTTCATTTTCCCTAGTGAGCTGAAGCTTCATTCCTTCAATTTGATTTTCATATATATGTGCATTGTTTATTACGTGTGTAAAGAGACCGGGCTTATAACCTGTTACTTGTGCTATTAAGTGCGCAAGTACAGCATATTGACACATGTTAAAAGGCACACCCAGAGGAATATCTGCAGAACGCTGGATAAGCATGCAGTTCAATCTATCACCAGTTACATCCCACATTGTCATGAATGCACATGGGTGTAATGCTCCTCCGTTGAGATGAGGTATCTGCCATAGACTCATTATATGTCTTCTGCCCTGAGGGTCCTTTTTAATTCCTTCTATAAGATTGTCTATCTGATTATATTCCTTGACAATCCAACCATAGGCGGTTCCTATAGTTCCGTCTTCCATCATCCACTCATCCCATATATGTACATTTTGTTCCTGTAGTTTTCTCACATCATTAGACTGATCCTTATAAATCCAAAGCAGCTCTTTTACAGAAGTTTTGAAAGCTACAAATTTAGTCGTAAGTATAGGAAACTCCTTTTGCAGGTCAAATTGAAAGACTTTATGAGGAAGCTTATATGTAGGCATACCTGTTCTGTTATGATCCTCATAAAAGCCAAAATCCAATATATCTTTTACTAAATTCAAATATTGTTTATCAGCAGCACTCATTTACAT